>NZ_NCGH01000059.1:0-2409 GCF_002281505.1 Sphingomonas sp. 28-62-20 | reverse complement strand
GGCGTTCGCCACCTGGTCACCGCAACGGCTCCAGGCATCGATCACCTTGTTGTACTTTTCCTGCTGGGTGATCAGGCCGTCCTGATATTGCTGCTCATAGTCCTTCACCTGCGCACGCGCATCATCGACCAGCTGGATCTTGGCGTCCGGGATGATCATGTCGTCCTTGCCGAACGAAATGCCGGCCTTGAACGCGTGGCGGAAACCAAGCGACATGATCGCATCGGCGAAAAGCACGGTCTCTTTCTGGCCGGTGTGGCGATAGACCTCATCGATCACGTCGCCGACATCCTTCTTGGTCAGCAGGCGGTTGACGATGTCGAACGGCACCTTGTGGCTCTTCGGCAGCGTCTCGCCGAGCAGCATGCGGCCCGGCGTCGTTTCGAAGCGCTTGAGATACGGCTTGCCGGCTTCATCGGTCTGCGGAACGCGGGCGATGATCTTGGTATGCAGCGTCACGGCACCCGAATCGAGCGCGTGATGCACTTCGGCCATGTCGGTCAGCATCATGCCCTGGCCAGGCTCATTTTCCTTGAGCATGGTGATGTAATAAAGCCCGAGCACCATGTCCTGCGACGGCACGATGATCGGCTTGCCATTGGCGGGCGACAGGATGTTGTTGGTCGACATCATCAGCACGCGCGCTTCGAGCTGGGCTTCCAGCGACAGCGGCACGTGGACAGCCATCTGATCGCCATCGAAATCGGCGTTGAAGGCCGAGCAGACCAGCGGGTGCAGCTGGATCGCCTTGCCCTCGATCAGCACGGGCTCGAACGCCTGGATGCCAAGACGGTGCAGCGTCGGCGCGCGGTTGAGCATCACGGGATGCTCGCGGATCACCTCGTCCAGGATGTCCCAGACTTCCTTGCGCTCCTTTTCCACCCACTTCTTCGCCTGCTTGAGCGTCATGCTCAGGCCCTTGGCGTCGAGGCGCGCGTAGATGAACGGCTTGAACAGCTCGAGCGCCATCTTCTTGGGCAGCCCGCACTGGTGCAGCTTCAGCTCAGGCCCGGTCACGATCACCGAACGACCCGAATAATCGACGCGCTTGCCCAGCAGGTTCTGGCGAAAGCGGCCCTGCTTGCCCTTGAGCATGTCGGACAGCGACTTGAGCGGGCGCTTGTTGGCACCCGTGATCGTACGACCGCGGCGGCCGTTATCGAACAGCGCGTCGACGGCTTCCTGCAACATGCGCTTTTCGTTGCGGACGATGATGTCCGGTGCGCGCAGTTCCATCAGCCGCTTCAGGCGGTTGTTGCGGTTGATGACGCGGCGATAGAGGTCGTTCAGATCCGACGTCGCGAAGCGGCCACCGTCCAGCGGCACCAGCGGGCGCAGCTCGGGCGGGATCACCGGCACGACCTCGAGGATCATCCATTCGGGCTTGTTGCCCGAATCGATGAAGCTCTCGACGACCTTCAGCCGCTTGATGATCTTCTTGGGCTTCAGTTCCGATTTGGTGACGGCCAGCTCTTCGAGCAATTCCTTGCGCTCACCCTCAAGATCGAGGTCCTGCAGCATGATGCGCACGGCTTCGGCGCCGATGCCGGCCGAGAACGCGTCCTCGCCATATTGGTCCTGCGCGTCGAGGAGCTCGTCCTCGGTCATCAGCTGGAACTTCTCGAGCGGGGTGATGCCCGGCTCGATCACGATATAGGCTTCGAAATACAGCACGCGCTCAAGCTGCTTAAGCTGCATGTCGAGGAGGAGACCGATGCGCGACGGCAGCGACTTCAGGAACCAGATATGCGCGACAGGCGCGGCGAGCTCGATATGGCCCATCCGCTCACGGCGGACCTTCGAAACGGTAACCTCAACGCCGCACTTTTCGCAGACGATGCCCTTATACTTCATGCGCTTGTACTTGCCGCACAGGCACTCGTAATCCTTGATCGGGCCGAAGATGCGCGCGCAGAAAAGGCCGTCACGCTCTGGCTTGAACGTGCGATAGTTGATGGTCTCGGGCTTCTTGATCTCGCCGAACGACCACGAACGGATGCGATCCGGCGAGGCGATCCCGATCTGGATCTGGTCAAAGGTCTCCGGCTTGGCGACCGGGTTTGCGAAGTTGGTCAGTTCGTTCATGGGTGAACAGCCTTCCTTGAATTTTTAACTCCTCTCCCATCGGGAGAGGAAGGGGCCCGCCGGCAAAGCCGGTGGGAAGGTGAGGGCGATCGTGCGAGCCGTAACTCGCCCTCACCCTTCCGGCGCTTCGCGCCTCCCTCCCTCTCCCAATGGGAGAGGGAGAAGGGGCAGTTACTCCGCCGCAATCACGACGCCGTCTGAGTCGAACTGGTCGATCGACTTCAACTCGACGTTCAGACCCAGCGAGCGCATTTCCTTGACGAGCACGTTGAAGCTCTCCGGAATGCCGGCCTCGAAGCTGTCGTCACCCTTGACGATCGCTTC
>NZ_NCGH01000058.1:0-2413 GCF_002281505.1 Sphingomonas sp. 28-62-20 | reverse complement strand
ACCACGCAAGCGTTTCTCGCAGGGCTGGTGAGCGGGGTGGGCAACGCCTTTCAGGGTGCCAACCAGATCCCCCGGATTTCCCAAGATCCCGTGCTCCCGTCAGCTTCCGATGTCGGCATTCAGGCGATTGGCGGCGGCGCGGCGAACGCCGGGAACACTCTCTCCGATTATCTGATCGAACGGGCCGAGCAATATCAGCCGGTCGTCGAGATGCCCACCGGTGCTGCGGTCGAGGTCGTGTTCCTCGACGGCACCTTCATCAGGAATTGAGGCCCGTCATGGAATTCAAATGGACCACATGGAAGGTGGCAGGGGCCGCCCTCGCGCTCACTGGCTCCCTCGCTGCAATTGCAGCCGCCGCTCATGCCGCGGCGGCAGACGACGCTGCGACGATCAAGGCAGCGCTGGTCAAACGTCTCCCCAAGACCGAGATCACCACGATCGACTGCGACAAGATCGAGGGCGTTTGCGAAGTTCAGGCACGCCAGAACCTCTTCTACATCGACCGCTCGGCGCGCTATCTCATAATTGGCCGTGTCTACGACATGGAGACGAAGCAGGATCTCACAGCCGCCCGGTTGCTCGAGATGAACCCGGACATGCTGGTTGGGGCGGGTGGCGCTGGCGAGAGTCAGGACGGCGCGGCCGAACCAACACAGGCACGTCAGGCAGGGGCGGGCGACGCGGGGCCACTGCCACGGATCGATCCTGCAGCGCTGGCAGCTCTGCCCTCGAGCGGCAGCGTCGTGATGGGCAAGGGTGGCCGGACGCTCACCGTCTTCAGCGATTTCCGGTGCGGGTACTGCAAACGCCTCCACGAAACCCTCGCGACGCTCGACGTCAAGGTCGTTGAGCGACCGATTTCGGTTCTCGGCACCCGTCCAATCTCCGAGGCGGTCATCTGTGCGAGCGACAAGCGCCGCGCGGTGAACGAAGCCTATGACGGAGGCGCGATCACGAGCGGTCGGCGCTGCGACACCTCGGGCCTCGATGCCAATGAGGCCTTTGCGAGGCAACATGGGTTCACCGGCACCCCGGTCATTGTGCGCGACGATGGCGCTGTCCTTCATGGCTTCCGCCCTCGCGAATTCCTCGAAACCTGGCTGAAGGAGAAGGTGTCATGAACACCAAAGGGGCAATGGCAATCGCGGCGGTGACGTTCTCCCTGTCGGCCTGTACGACGCTCGGTACCAATGTAAGCGGCAAGTTTCGCTGCGAGGCTGCAGACGGTATCTGCGCGCCTTCGTTGGTCATCGATGACAGCGCAATTGCGCGGATCGAGGAAACGACCTCGGCGGATCTTCTGAACCCTGCGGGTCCATTCCGGATGGACGACGGGATCTCCGCTCCTGTGCGCGGCCCGTTGCTCGGTTCCGAAGCACTCGTTGCGCGTTCGTCGCCGAGTTACGAGCTGTCTGTCGTGTTTCCGGGCTACACGGATGCCGCAGGCACAGCCCATGCCCGCATCGCGGTGCCAGTTAAGGCGATGCTCCCGGGCCGGGGCGATGCTCTCGAGACAATTGCGCTACGAGGTGCAAAGCCTGCGCGTGCTCAGGGGCTGTTGGCGGCCGCCGAGAGCGCACCGCAATTCATGGCGATTGCCCCTGGCATCTTGGATGACGGTCAGCCGGGTTCCGTGGGCGCTGAGACTGCCATAGCGTCCAATCTTCCAAAGACCCCAGCGCCGATCCAGCAGGCCCCAGCCCAGCAATCGGCTTCTCAGCCTGCCAACCCGATCGCTGAGATCGAGGCGAAGGTCTCCGAGCGTCTTGCATCACAGCAGCGATTGCCGAGGCGCGAGGCCGCCTCATTCCCTGCAACGCCGGAGTAATGCGCCATGCTGCAGGCCTTCACCAACATCATCGATCTGGTAACCGGCGATGCTCGCAAGCCTGAGCAGAACGCCCGGCCTGCCAGCGTGCCAATGCTCTCGCATTTCCTCGGATATCGCTCGTTCGATGAGGAGAAGCGTATCTTTCATCAGGTCCGTTCGAAGGGTTTCATCATCGAGCTCGCCCCGCTTGTCGGTGCAAACGATCGGGTCAATGACGTGATCGGGTCGCTCTTCTCCGACATTCTTCTGCCCGGCACCAAGTTCTCGGTCACGAACTATTCGAGCCCGCGCGTTGCCGAGAAACTGCAGACCTGGGCGTTGCCGCGCTACAAGGCTTCGGGGGTTTTCCAGACGCTCGCCCGCCACCGCGTCGACAAATTGCGCAATGGAGCATGGTCGACACTTGCCAGCGATGGCCCGTTCTTTGTGCGGAGCTTTCGCGTGCTGCTGGCAGTCGGGATAAGTGACGGTTCGGGCCTTTCGACCGATGACCTCCTGACCATGCGCGAGGGGATCATTTCTGCCCTCGATTCCATCGATGTCCCGGTCAAGGAATTCGCTCCGACCGACCTCATCCGC
>NZ_NCGH01000057.1:0-6620 GCF_002281505.1 Sphingomonas sp. 28-62-20 | reverse complement strand
GGTGAATGTACGGATTTCGGTCAGTCGGTCGATGGCCCGGCTGATCTCAGGGCCGCTTTGCAGATATGGCCCATCACGGAGTCGATCGAGCGGGCTTTGCCGTCCATCTTCGGCAACAGCGACGAGCGTATCGAGCCGGGTACGTTGCTCTGACGTCAGCTTGTCGACCAGGCGGCGATGGACGTGCGCGGCGACTCGCGTGCGGACCCGTGCGATATCGCGCTCGAGGACGGACAATCCCGGTAACATCACCTTGAACTCGAGCAGCCATGTCGCGGCTGCGTCGAACAGGGCCGACGGTCGATCGGTGCCCGTCCAGCACAGCGCATACAGGAAACGATGCAATCGGAACGCGACGCCGGGATCGGAGAAGACTCGGTAGCCATAATGAATGCGGATGCGCGGGCCGTGCCGCCATCGTCCCTTGGTCGCGCAATATCGCGCCATTAGTTCGGCCGATCCGTCGATCGCCAGTTGGTCGCCAGCAAATCGCGTGACGGACGCAGGTATTTGCGCCGGATCTTCGAGAAAAGTGCCGAGCAGCCTCAACGAGCCTAGCTGCACCGCGACACCGAGCCGGTTGTGGTCGCCGCGGTGTGCGCCGATGAACGCCCGGTCCGCATCGTCGAGATGAAAGTGCCGCGCCAGCTGTTCCGAGGTCGGATCGCCTACGAAGCGACCATATCGCAGTGCCTGGTCGTCCGAGAGAAAGCTGACTGGCACCGCTTCACGCTATGCCGCTGCCGCGGATCTGGTCCCGCGCTTGGCCAACAGTTCGCTGGCCCGCTCTCGCGGCTGTCCTTTGGCGTCGACATAGGCATAGAGTGTCGACACCGATACTCCGAGCTGGACAGCGACGTCGCGCGCGGCATTGTCGCGGTCTGCCATCAACGCCATTGCGGCCTTCAACTTCTGTTTCGTCATCACCCGTGGCCGCCCGCCCGCGCGGCCACGGGCCCTGGCCGCAGCCAGCCCTGCCATCGTGCGCTCGTGGATCAGGTCGCGCTCGAACTCGGCCAGGGTTGCGAAGATGCCGAACACTAACCGGCCCGTGACGGTCGTCGTATCGATATCGCCGGTCAGCACCTTCAGGCCGACGCCGCGCTTCTGCAGATCTCCGACCAGCCCGACGACGTGAGGCAGCGACCGTCCAATTCGGTCGAGCTTCCAGACAACAAGAGCGTCGCCATCACGCATGATATCGATTGCCTTGTCGAGCCCAGGCCGTTCGGTCGTACGGCCCGAGCAAACGTCGTCGAAGATCCGGTTGCATCCGGCACGATCGAGCGCATCACGTTGCAGATCGAGATTCTGCTCGCCCGTCGACACCCGCATGTACCCGATCAGCATCGACGCCCGCTCCCTCTTGCATCAATCTATCGAACGATGGGTTTACCGGCTATAGGTTTCTGGACGGGTAGATGTGAGATTGAAGGCCGTCCAGTGGGTCGATCGCGTTCGTCGGACCGCTTCGCATCAAACCGGGGTTTATTGGAAAAACCAGACGGCCGCTTCCGCCCCCTTGCGGACATTCTGTGCAGACTGTAGCATCGTCGACATGCGCTGGCTGATCATCATCGCTTCGTTCGGTTACGTGATGACAGACGCATCCGTCTCAGCACAGCCGATGCGGCAGCCTAGCTGGGATGAGGTGAAGGAGACGGCCAAGGCCTGCTCTCTGGTGGTTCACCGCATTGATGTTCCTGCGAGCCCGGTCGGTTCGGGAGAATGGGCTTACTACATCGACCGGCAATCGACCTCGACGCAGCGGACGTGTTTCTACAAGCGACTGGGCATCGGAGAAGTCGAGAAGACGATGCGGGAGTTTGACTTCGCTGGCGCGAGGCAGTCTGGCAGCTAACCACCCACAATCGCCGATCAGCGACGAGTCCGGACTCGCCCCATTGCGGACAAAGATCGTTTGAAGCACCATCTAGCGGATAGCTTCCGGATCATGGACGACAAGCGCAAATGAAAATCCCGCGATGGTATTTGTGGCAGTTCGCGGCATGGCTCGTGACCGGACTTCCCTTCCAATGGTTTTTTACCGCTTTCAACGGCCTGCCATTTCTCTCATTGCCCGATGCGCCGGGGCCTAATGGCCCGTCGCTGCCACTTTGGGTTTTGGTGATGATCTTTCTCTATCACCCAATTTTGACCGCTCCGGTTGCGGTTTGGTCTGCCTTTTCTCATCGCAAGCGGAGCCTGCCACGTCCTTAGGGCTGCTGCGCTGCTGCCCGGCGATGAACGTCCGCTAACCACCACTTTTTGCCATTCCGGAATGGCCCGCGGCCTTGAGGCGTGCTGCCTTATGTAGGTTTTCTGTTCCGTTCCGGTACGCGCTGCTTGTTGCCCTTCGAATTTGGTTGGGCAGGATCAGGTTTTGCGCGGCCAGGGCCTTCTCGGTGGCGGCCAGTTGTGTGAGGTAATCCTCAAGGAGGAGTAGCGGCGCCAGCGACCATCCTGATGCGTCGGAGCGATCCTCGCTGTCTCGTGACCCAAGAAATCGCTTGCCGTTGCCGGCGAGGCAATGGGGGATGATCAGGCCGTATTCGGCAAGGCGCCTGATGTTCTTGCGCGCGGCGGTCCATCCGATCCGGCATTTGAGATGGTCGTTCGAGGCGGCAATGAGCGGGCCGCAGCGGCTGTCCCAGTCGATATTCATGGCCGCGATGCTCGCGGCGGCATCGTAAAGATCTCGCCAGACGATTCTCGGAACTTCGATCGTCACGGGCGGCATTCTCGCGAAGGTCTCGATGATATCGAGCAGTTTGCGCCGACGCTGCCTGCCTGCGTTTTCGGTCCCGGTATGTTCGAACCCTCGCATCATCTTGCTGACGCGCGCTGCATGTCTTGCCCGATCTGCCGGGTCTTCCATGAAAGTGATCATGGTCAGCTGTTCTGTCTCGAGCATCCCCAGTTTTGGCAGACAGGCGCCGATCGCTGCTGGCCCTCCCCGGCGTCGGCTATTCACCTCCCAGGCTGCCTGATTCTGGACGATAGTCATCCTTTCGCTCCCTCAGTCCTGAGGTGCGGCACAGACAAAGAACATTGCCCGCAAAATTTGCGAAAAATGCTTGCAAGTTGTCAGGGAGCAGGTAGCTTGCCGGTGTCTCTCGCCACGCTTTGGCGCGGCAAATTACAGCTTCCTTCGAAAGGCCCGGGCGCTGCCCGGGTTTTTCATGTCTGCGTCGCTGACCTCCCTTTCATATGCACCAGCTGGTGTGGCAGCGTTCGGGCGCGTTTCATCGCGCGCAGAAGCGCTTGTTTGCCATTCGGTCTGTTGCTAGAAAGCGAGGTGAACTTGGCGCTCTGGCAACAGGATGCGTTAAAGGGGGTCCCGTTGGCGCGGGGCCCCCTTTCAATTTTAGAGCATCATCGGTTGTCCTTCTGATGGTTCAGGTGATCTGACGCTGAGCGTTGTCGCCACAATCGCTGCGATGACCGCTTCCCTGGACGAGAGATCATCCCTTTTCAGCTGGTCAAGCATCTCGATCATGGCTGCTGGCAGCCAGATTTCGAGGGGGCGCAAACCATCCTGACGGCGTTTGCGTCTTGCTTTCCGGTGCTGCGCCATATTTGCGCTTCGCTGTGCGGTACAGGACGTCTGCCCGTGACCAGTCACGCGGTTCGTCATGCAGCGCGGGCTCGTTTCGCCGTACAAGGCTCAGGCGTAGGCATGTTCAAAACCGCCGCCGTTATGCCGGCTTTCAAGCGACATGTGGTGTTTGGCGATGGCTGACGATGTCTTGCGGGCGATCGTGTCACACAGGCTTTGACGGATGGTCTCGAACTGCCCTTCGCAGGCTGCGAGTTCGCTTGGTAGCCGGGCCGCGAGTGCGACCGCGACCAATGCGGTCGTCTCGCAGCAAGGATCTTCGTAGGAGCTAGCGCTTTCATAGCACAGCAGAACGAGGCCTGCGCGGATAGGGTCGATTTTGAGGTGGAGCAGGACGCGTTGGAATTCGTCGATCGTCAGATTTCCATCTTCGACCTTATCGAAAAATTTCTTCCGCCGACTTTCTTTGATCACGCCTTCATCGGTCAGCTTGCGCAAGCTGGTGTTCTGCAGCCTCATCTGTTCCTTGATGAGCGCTGCATACAGTTGGTTTACGCTGTGAGCTCTGCTGGCGACCCCATCTTCCGTCCCTTCGCACATGCGTGCCTCCACGATCCCATGTATTCCACTCCATGCAGTTTCATAGTTTGACTTTGTCGATTTGCATTTTGCAAGCGGAAAATTCGCCTTCCGCTACCAACATTGCGCAGAAAATCAGTGTTTCGCGCACCCCGCAATGAGCCTTGGTATCGGCGTTCAGCTCGCCTTTCAGCCGCTCAACAGCCGCATTGTCCGTAGAATTGAGACGGACGTAGATCCGAACGGGTCCGTCCACCGGAAGCAGGGTCTCCAGCGCTGCGGAATGTCCATCTTTGAGGGCTGGGTACCGCTCCAGCGCATGGAGAATGACGTCTTTGAACGTAACAAAGCGCGTCTGCTCAAGGCTGAGTGCTGCGATGGCCCTGACGATATCTTCGAAAGCGTGTGCGCTGATGGAAATCTCGTGGGCTACATACGTGCTTTTGCTCAATTCGATCTCCTTTCTCTCGATGTGGCAGCGTCTGAACTTGTCATCCTGCAACTGCGCGGTTTGCGGGTCATCCTTTTTGCGCATTTTTACCCGTGGGGCGGATTCCTCTCCACCTTGGGGCTGATTTTCGCCCGCTGTGGGGCACAAACATCCCCGGTGTGGGTCGCAAATTGGACCACGGTGGGAAATTCTCATTCCCAGGCTGGGAGCGAATCGAATCCTGGGCGGGGTTCAATTCTGCCCCAATCTCTCATTTCCTTAGAAATCCTGACACTTCGGTGTTGAGAAAAGGTTCTCCTCGGGCGGATTTTGGCTGTGGCGGCAGACGCCAGCATCCAACCGAAAGGGAAAACTCAATGACAAGTCTCGATCTGAAGAATCGCAGCGGCACGCTTGCTGTTGCGATTGCGGCGCTCGCGGCCGCCAGCGTGTTCGGCGCTGATGCCGCAATGGGGTGGCCGGATCATCACTGTGCTCTCGCTCGCCGGCGGGATCGTGGCGCTTGCGTCGGGCCGCTTTTCGCTCGGTCAGGTCGCAATCCCTGTGGGCGTCGGCGTCGGCGCCGGGACCGGCATTCCGATCGTCACCGCCTCGGTTACCGGCACGGTCTGAACGCTGCGCCCTCGCTTCATGATGGCAAGGGTACCGCAGTTCACCCTTTGGGCTGCCGCTCCTTGTCCTCCCTCTGGCGGAGTTGATCCTTGGACCAGTATTCGATCCCAAAACATCTCGACGATCCAGAACTGATCGGGTTCTGGACCCTCGATGAATTCCTGGTGATGGTCATACCCTTCACCTGGGGCATCCTCGCTCAGCACGTTGTCATCGGGCTTCTTTTGGCCCTGGCTGCGTGGTTCGGCTATCGCAAAGTTAAAGCTGGGCGTTCGATGCATTGGGTCCTGCATTTTGCCTATTGGCATTTGCCGGGAGAATTCTTCGGTCTGAAGGTCGCTCCGCCATCTCATCTTCGTGTGATGGCGGGCTGATATGGAAATCTCTTTTGCCCACGAGGCGTCTCAGCGGACCCTCAAGCAACGCAACCTGCTTGCGCTCATCTGTGTCGTGCTCGGCATTCTCGTGGTGGTTATGTTCACCGCGGCATCGACGCGGGACCGCGAGGTTGTGCTGCAGCCCATCCTGCCCAGCCAGATGACGCTGAGCTCTGCAGCGCTCACGCCCGAGTATCTTGAGGCCGTGACGCGCGACACTGCGCAGCTCGCGCTCAACCGCTCGCCCGAAACACTCCAGTACTGGCTTGATGGCATCGTGGCCATTTCCGCGCCGGAGGCGCGCGGGGCTCTCAAGGCCAAGCTCCTGCGGATCGTGGCTGAGCAGGAGGGGTCGCAGGTGACCCAGTTTGTCACGATCAACTGGATCCGCACCGATCCGGAAAACCTCACCAGCCAGGTCGGCGGCGTCCTTCATACCATCGTCGGATCCAAGGACGTGCGCCGCGAGCACAAGATCTTCGAATTTCACTGGACCTACACCGGCGTGTCGCTGCGCCTGAAGGGGTTTGGTGTCGTCGTTAAGAAGGAAGGAGCCAACCAATGACCTTCTCTGTCTCGACGCTCTGCCTTGCCTCGGGCGCGCCGCTGCTTCTCCGCATCGACAGCCATCTTCTTCGCGGGCTTGGCGCTGCACTTTTCACTGTCGGATTCGTCATGGCGGCCACGCCAGCTTTTGCTGACGAAAACATCCTCGCCGTCGATAATGGAGAGGTTCGCTGCCGGGCATCCAAGGCCGACCTGACGCGCATTTCGCTGAAGGATGACCGGTTCGTGTCGGTATCCCGGGTGCAAACTGGCGTCGAGGGCCAAGACTTCTCGATCGTCCACGAACCCACCCGCGGCGATATCTACATCTCGGTCCCCGAAGCTTATTCAAAGCCGAACATCTCCTTCTTCGGGACGACGCAAAAGGGCCTTGTCTACAAGTTCGACTGCCAGATTGGCGGTGACAGCGCCGTGCAGGTTTTCGTGGGCAACGCCGATATCGAAAATCCGTCCGCCAAGCCTGAGGTCCTTACAG
>NZ_NCGH01000037.1:0-14784 GCF_002281505.1 Sphingomonas sp. 28-62-20 | reverse complement strand
CATCCATGCTGGCCTCCCTACCAGTGGACAGCTTGAATCACAGATCAGCGCGCCTGGGAATCCCCATCGATTCATTCAACTACAGAAAGACTCTAGAGCGTGATGACGTTAGGTCGCTTCAACCTCAGACCCGTTCGTGCTGAGCGAAGTCGAAGCCCCTGCGCTACGCATGCCCTTCGACTTCGCTCAGGGCGAACGGGGTTTGGGGTGGTACAATCCAAAGTCATCAGACTTTAACTACGCCGAATGCTGGTAAAATCGGGAAGCCTCAGGCGGCCATCTTTAGCGCCAACCGTCCCCAAATTTCGACCAGGGCGCTGACCAACGTGCGCATCATCGCGCCGTCATGCGCCGGGCCTGGGGTGAAGCGCAGGCGTTCGGTGCCGCGCGGTACGGTGGGGTAATTGATTGGCTGCACATAGACGCCATATTCGGCGAGCAGGATATCAGCGATCCGCTTCGCCTCGACCGGATCGCCGACCATCAACGGCACGATATGCGTCTCGCCAATCATCACCGGCAGGCCAGCGGCGCGCATCATCGCCTTGAGCTGCGCGGCGGCGGCCTGCTGGGCTTCGCGCTCGATGCTCGATGCCTTCAGGTGGCGGACGCTGGCTAGCGCGCCGGCAACCAGCACCGGCGACAGGCTGGTCGTAAAGATGAAGCCGGGTGCATAGCTGCGAATGACATCGACGATCATGCGATCCGCCGCGATATAGCCGCCCATCACGCCAAACGCCTTGCCGAGCGTACCCTCGATAATCGTCAGCCGATCGGCAACGCCGTCCCGGTCTGAAATCCCCCCGCCGCGCGCACCGTACATGCCAACCGCGTGCACCTCATCGAGATAGGTCATCGCATTATATTTGTCGGCGAGATCACAAATCCCCGCGATCGGGGCGATATCGCCCTCCATCGAATAGACGCTTTCAAAAGCGATCAATTTGGGGGCGGCGGGATCGGATTCAGCCAGCAATTGTTCGAGATGGGCCAGGTCGTTGTGCCGGAATACGCGCTTTTCGCAGCCCGACTGGCGAATGCCCGCGATCATCGATGCATGGTTGAGCGCATCCGAATAAATGATGATGCCCGGCATCAATTTGGCGAGCGTCGACAAGGTTGCTTCGTTGGAGACATAGCCGCTGGTGAACAGCAGTGCTGCTTCCTTGCCGTGGAGATCGGCAAGCTCGGCCTCAAGATCGACATGATAATGGGTGTTGCCGCCGATGTTGCGCGTGCCGCCCGATCCTGCGCCGACATCGTGCAAAGCGGCCTCCATTGCCGCGATCACATCCGGGTGCTGGCCCATGGCGAGATAATCATTCGAACACCATACGGTGATCGGCTTGGGGCCATTATGGCCGGCAAAGCAGCGCGCATTGGGATAGGCCCCCTTGTTGCGCAGAATATCGATGAAGACGCGGTAGCGCCCTTCGCTGTGCAGCCGGTCTATCGCCTGGCTGAACACACGGATGTAATTCACCGTCGGCGCGAACCCGGAACCCGGGCGGCCCTGTGGCTGATCCTGTCGCTGATCCTGTGGCATCGTGGCCGGGCCCCTACGGCGATTGCCGTCGCGATGCCAGTGCAAACGACTCGCAAAGGCGCGGATTGCGGGGTTTGCACCAGCGCTAAAGCGCGGTAATCTGGCCCAAGCCGCGCCTTGCCAGCGCTGGCGCAAGGGCATGCGCGGCGGCGTCGAGCCGGGTAAATATCGCCAATCCCTCGCCCGGCATTGTCGGCCAGGACTGACCCTGGGTCAGAAAGACGATCCGTCGCGCGATGCCGGCGCTGCCATCGACAAAATGGATCGGTCGGCCTGCTGCAGCGGCGAGATCGGCCTCAACCAGCGGGAAATGGGTACAGGCGAGGACGATCGTATCAATCCGGTCGCCGCCAGGCTGATCGAACAGTCCGGCAAGCGCGCGAGCAAAGCGCGCCGGATCGACCGCTTCGCCGCGCAACCGCGCCTCGGCCGCCTCAACCAGATCGGCCGAGCCGAAGCGGATCACCGTACAATCAGCGGCAAAGCGCGCGGCGAGATCATCGACATAGGGCTGGCGCACCGTCGCTTCGGTACCCAGCACGCCGATTGTGCGCGTGATGCTGGAGAGCGCTGCGGGCTTGATCGCGGGCACCGTGCCGACAATCGGGATATCAAGCGCCGCGCGCACCGCCGCCAGCGCAATTGTCGAGGCGGTGTTGCAGGCAATGACCACCAGGCGCGGGTGGTATCGCTCCACCAATCGCCCAAGCAATGCAGGCACGCGCGCGGCGATTTCGGCTTCACTGCGGGTACCATAGGGAAAGCCCGCCGAATCGGCCGCATAGATAACCGGTGCAGTTGGCAACAACAGGCGGGCAGCGGCGAGCACGGAGAGCCCGCCCACCCCGGAATCGAAAAACAACACTGGATGGTCAGCGTCCATTGCCCCGCATAACCGGCGGCGCGCGGTTGGCAAAGCAACAGTGATCGAGATCATTGCGCCAGCAGCAGTCTCGTCTATCTTATGGGGGCGGAGGGGTATGATTTGGCGACCGATTATCTTTGGGCAGCACCGGCCGGTGCAGCGCTGCTTGGCTACCTGCTGGGCTCCATCCCCTTCGGGGTGATCCTGACACGGGCGGCGGGGGCGGGCGATCTGCGCACGATCGGTTCAGGCAATATCGGCGCAACCAATGTGCTCCGCACGGGGCGCAAGGGACTGGCGGCCGCGACCTTAGTGCTCGATGCCGCCAAAGGAGCCGTGGCCGTCCTCCTCACCGAATGGCTGTTCCCGGGGCACGGCGTGGTCGCGGCGGCAGCGGCGTTTCTGGGCCATCTCTATCCGATCTGGCTAGGCTTCAAGGGCGGCAAAGGCGTGGCGACGTTGCTTGGCATCCTGATCGCTTTGTCCTGGCCGAGTGCGATCGTCTATGCGGTGATCTGGCTTGGGTTGCTGGCGGCGCTGCGGATTTCATCGTTGGCCGGGATGCTGGCGGCGACCAGCGCGCCGGTGAGCGCCGCCTATTTTGGCCGATTCGATCTTGTCCTGCTGCTGCTCGCGCTAGCGCTGCTGGTGGTGTGGAAGCATCGCGAGAATATCGATCGCTTGATCAGCGGCACCGAACCCCGGATCGGCCGGAAAAAAGCCTAACCAAATGGCCGCCGATCGCCTTCGGCTGATCAGATCGGCCAATATCGGCCCGGTAAGCTATGCCCAGTTGCTGGCGCGGTTCGGCACCGCGACTGCAGCAATCGACGCGATCCCGATGCTCGCCGCGCGCGGCGGCGGACGTGCGCCGGTGCTCGCGGACCCGCGCCTGATCGACCGCGAAATGGCGACGGTCGCGCGGCTCGGTGGGCAGTATCTGTTCAGCGATGATCCCGATTATCCGCCGTTGCTGGCGGCGCTGGAAAATGCACCACCGGCCCTGATTTTACGCGGCGACCGGACGCTGCTTAGCCGACCAGGAATCGCCATGGTCGGCGCGCGTAACGCATCGGCCGCAGCCTGCCGCTTTGCCCGTCAGCTTGGCCATGATCTGGCCAATGAAGGCATGGTGGTCGTCTCTGGGCTGGCGCGCGGGATCGACACCGCAGCGCATGTCGGCGCGCTTGGCGGGCAAACGGGGGATGGCGGCACGATCGCGGTGGTGGCGACGGGCATCGACATCGCCTTTCCGCCGGAAAATGCCGAATTGCAGGAACGGATCGCAAGCGAGGCGCTGCTGATCGCCGAGCAACCACCAGGCACCGAACCCCGCGCGCGCCACTTCCCCTATCGCAACCGGATCATCGCCGGGCTAGCGATGGGGACCGTCGTCGTCGAGGCAGCGCCCAAATCAGGATCGCTGATCACCGCGCGGCTGGCAGCAGAGGCGGGCCGCGAGGTCATGGCCGTTCCTGGCAGCCCGCTCGATCCGCGCGCGCAAGGGTGCAACCAGTTGATCCGCGACGGCGCGACATTGGTGCAAAATGTCGCTGACATTCTGGAGCAGGTCCGCCCGATCGATCCGCGCATGGTGCGAATGCCCACCAGCCCCTTTGGCGGGGCACCGCCCGAGGATGCCAGCGATGCAGAACGGCGGGCGATTACGGCATTGCTGGGGGCGGTCGCCGTGCCAGTCGACGAGCTGATCCGGCAATCCGGCGCAGCCCCGGCGATTGTACAAACCGTGCTGCTGGAAATGGAGCTGGCGGGGCGGCTTGAGCGGCATGCTGGTGGCCGCGTGAGCCTTACCGGGTAGCGGACTTGCTTACTGCCCGTCGCTCAATGCCGCCATCTGCGGGGGCGATCCCGGCAGTTTCGGGCTCCCATCGGGGGTCGCGGCAAGATCAATCACACACATCGCGCCATAGCGGGCATGTGCGCCGCATTCGACCCCGGCAAACTGATACTGCAGGGAGAAAACCAGCGACCGGTGACCGCGCCGCGCGACGCCATCATCGACGATCAGCTGGCGGACGACGCTGCGCGGATCGGGCGGGCCATAGGAAATCACTTCGCCAACATAGATGTTGCCACCGTGTAACCGCATTCTTGCGCTGGGATCGAGCCCCGTCAGCGTCAGGTGGCCGACGCGCGTGCTGGTGGCTTGATCCGCCACCAGCGCCCCGGCCCCCCGCGCCAGCACCGGCGACCCCGCAAGCGGCCCAAGCGCGGGTTGCCGATCGAGAAAGGCGATCGCGTCATCCACGGCAGCAATGCCCTCGCGCGTCATGATGCCGTCGGGGCTTTCGGGGGAATAGACGACCAGACCGTCAAATCCGTCGCGATAGGTGCGAAGTTCGTCAGCATAGCCTTGCGGATCGGCGCGCGCCCGGTTGAGCTCGGTCAGCACTTGCTCGGTCAAGCCGGGGTCGGCGCCAATATCGGCCGGCGCCAAGGCGAGCACGGCTGCAATCATCGTCTCGACCAGCATCGAACGCCCCCGCTACACCTAACTCCAAGCGAGATAAGGCTGGGCCCCGCACCTTAACAATCCGTAAATCTACCGGTATCGCGATTGTCAGGGGGCACCCCCCACGTCTATCTGGCAACCGCTTGACGAACCGCCCGCCGGATCGCCACCCTCGCGCGTACACGTAAGGACGCTTGAAACCCGCATGCAGCTTGTCATCGTCGAATCGCCCGCCAAGGCGAAGACCATCGAGAAATATCTGGGCAGCGATTACCGCGTGCTCGCCAGCTATGGCCATGTCCGCGATCTGCCCGCGAAGGACGGATCGGTCGATCCCGACCATGATTTCGCGATGGAATGGGAAAATTACGCTGACAAGGCCAAGCAATTAAAGGCGATCACCGATCTCGCCAAAACCGCCGACCGCCTGATCCTCGCGACCGACCCTGACCGTGAGGGCGAGGCGATTTCGTGGCATGTCCAGGAAGTGCTGCGCGCCAAGAAGGCGCTGCCCAAGGACGTTCAGCGCGTGACCTTCAACGCGATCACCAAGGCGACGGTGACTGAGGCGATGAAGCACCCGCGTGAGCTCGATACTGATTTGATCGATGCCTATCGCGCCCGCCGCGCGCTCGATTATCTGGTCGGTTTCACGCTTTCCCCCGTGTTGTGGCGCAAGTTGCCGGGGGCGAAATCGGCAGGGCGGGTGCAATCCGTGGCACTTCGGCTGATCGTCGAACGCGAGCGCGAGATCGATGTGTTCCGCCCGCAGGAATATTGGTCGGTCACCGCCGATATGGAGCATGACGGCACGCCCTTCACCACGCGGCTGACCAAATGGCGCGGCGAAAAAATCGATCGCCTCACGATCGGCAAGGAAGGCGACGCGCTCGCCGCCAAAGCCGATGTCGAGGCGAGCCGCTTTGCCGTCGCCAGTGTCGAGACCAAGCCCGCGACGCGCAACCCGCCACCGCCCTTCACTACCTCAACGCTGCAGCAAGAGGCGGCGCGCAAGCTTGGGTTTTCGGCCGATCACACGATGCGGATCGCGCAAAATCTCTACGAGGACGGCGCGATTACCTATATGCGCACCGATGGCGTGCAGATGGACGGGAGTGCGATTTCGGCGGCAAGGCTCGCCGTCGCCAACCGCTATGATGCGAGCTATGTCCCCGACAAGCCGCGCCAATATCAAACCAAGGCGAAGAACGCGCAGGAAGCCCATGAGGCAATCCGACCGACCGATTTCGGCAAGGATCGCTCAGGCTCGGGCGACCATGCCCGGCTCTATGAGCTGATCTGGAAGCGCGCCCTCGCCAGCCAGATGGCGTCCGCTCGGATGGAACGCACCACGATCGAGCTCGTCGATGGCAGCGGCCAGCACGGGCTGCGGGCAACCGGCCAGGTCGTGCTCTTCCCCGGCTATCTGGCGCTGTACGAAGAAGGCAGTGACGACACCGCCGACGAGGAAGCCCGCCGCCTGCCGCGGATGCGCGAAGGGGATGCGCCCGCCAAGAAATCGGTCAATGCCGAGCAGCATTTCACTCAACCGCCGCCACGCTTTTCCGAGGCATCTTTGGTCAAGCGGCTGGAAGAACTCGGCATCGGGCGCCCCTCGACCTATGCCTCGATCATCAAGACGCTGAAAGACCGCGCCTATGTGCGCGTCGAGAAGAACCGCTTCTTTGCCGAGGAGAGCGGGCGGCTGGTAACGGCGTTTCTCGAGCGCTTCTTCGAGAAATATGTGGGGTATGATTTCACCGCCGGGCTTGAGGATGAGCTCGACGAGGTCTCGGGCGGCCGCGCGCAGTGGCAGGCGGTGCTCGATGCCTTCTGGAAGGACTTCAAGCCACGCACGACCGAGGTGATGGACTTCAAGCCATCGGAGGTGACAGCCGAGCTCGACACCTTCCTCGAACCCTATCTGTTTCCGGTGAAGGAAGACGGGTCGGACCCGCGCTTGTGTCCCAACTGCCAGGTCGGGCGGCTGGCGCTGCGCGGCGGGAAATTCGGGGCGTTCGTTGCCTGCTCCAACTATCCCGAATGCAAATATACCCGCCGCTTCGCGCAGCCGGGTGGTGGCGAGGGCGACGACACCGGGCCCGAAGTGCTCGGCACCGATCCCGAAACGGGGCTTGAGGTATCGAAGCGATCGGGCCGGTTCGGTCCCTATGTCCAGCTCGGCGACGGCAAGGAAGCCAAGCGCGGGTCGATCCCCAAGGATCTGCCGGGCGAACTCGATCTCGAATGGGCGCTCAAGTTGCTCAGCCTGCCGCGCACCATCGGCCTGCACCCGGAAACGGGCGAGCCGATCACTGCGTCGATCGGGCGCTATGGCCCCTATCTGGCGCATAACGGCAAATATGGGCGGCTGACCTCAACCGCTGACGTGTTCGAAACCGGCATGAACGCCGCCGTGGTGAAACTCGCCGAAGCGGCAGCCGGTGGCGGACGGCCGCAACGCGGCGCTCAAGCACCGTTGAAGGTGCTTGGCGCGCATCCCCGCACCGAGCTGGAGATCAAGCTGATGGAGGGCCGCTTTGGTCCCTATGTCACTGACGGCACCACCAACGCGACGATCCCCAAGACCATCGACAAGGACGCGCTGACACTGGAGGAGGCTGCCCAGCTGATCGATGCGCGCGCCGCAGCGGCGCCGGCGAAAAAGGGCAAGAAACCAGTGAAGAAAGCGGCGGCGAAAAAGGCGCCCGCCAAGAAAGCGCCTGCCAAGAAGGTGGCGAAGAAGGCTGCGGCAAAGGGTTGAGGTTAGCTAAGCCTCTCCCCTTTAGGGAAGGGGCTTAGGAATGCCGCCACGGTGCCGCCACGCTGTCCGTGTCTCGCCCCGGCAGGGTGCGAAGCGCCGCGCGCATCCGGACGGGGCCTTGGCGTGGGTCAGCTCACTATCGGCCCGAGCACCGTCACCGCCAGCCACCCCGCCATCCCCAGCAGGATCAGCAACGTCCCGACGATGCCGATCGATCGTGCCGGTCCCGGCGGCCCTGGCGGGTTGAACAGGCCGATCGCGTTCAGCCCGCGGGTGACGACAAAGCCCGCCGCCAGCCCCGCCAAAATCATGAAGTCGACACCACTCGCTTCCAGCAGGCCGATCAGGGTGATGCCAATCGGCATATATTCGGAAAGATTGCCATGCGCCCGGATCGAGGAGGTCAGATCCTGATGCCCGTGGTCGCCAAAGGCAGCGCTATATTTCATCCGCAGACGGATGGTGTTGAGCGCGAGCATGACCAGCATCACGGCAAGGGCCGACGCCGTCAGTGCTGTTATGATCAAATGCATGGTCGTTCCCCGCTATGTCGGGAACGGAACTAGCTGCATTGAGCCCCCCGGTAAATCAGGGCAGCAAATCAACCGCAAGATTCAGGCAGCGCGTCGGCTGGTTGCCTGCAGGAAAGCGCGCGCGGCGCGTTGCGCCTCGGCGATTTCACGTGCGGTCATGTCTTCAGCAATATCAGCGCGGCATTGTTGCGCTGCCTCACTGCCGCTAACCGCTGCCAGATTAAACCATTTATGCGCTTCGATCAGGTCGATGCCGACCCCGGCTGCGCCGGTCGAATAGATGATGCCCAGATCATAACAGGCGTTGAAATCACCCCGCGCCGCATCGGCGATCCGGCTTTCGATCAGGAACGTTGCGCTCTTCAGGCTGTTGCCCATCTTCGCCACCCCTTTGTTGCCCCATTTGGCGTCACGGGTTTTGGGCGAACTATGGTCAACAAACCGTTAACGTCGAAATTATCCCTCGGTTGGCGCTACCGCCACATTATCAATCAGCCGCGTCCCGGCGATCGTCGCGGCTGCAAGCAGCCGGCGCGGGCGCATTGCATCGGGCGAGGGTTCAAGGGTTTCGGCATCCACCAGCGCGACATAATCAACCGTATCGAAACCGCCGGCGATCAGCGCATCCTTGGCCACGGCCAGCGCGCCGGCAGGATCGCCCCCCTTGCCAATCACGCGCACCGCCTCGCCCAGCGCACGGGGCAGCGCAATTGCCCGGGCGCGATCTTCTGGCGCGAGATAGATGTTGCGGGAGGAGAGCGCGAGCCCGTCATCCTCGCGCTGCGTGGGCACGCCGACAATCTCGATCGCCAAATCAAGATCAGCCACCAGCCGCCTGATCACCGCGAGCTGCTGAAAATCCTTTTCGCCGAACAGCGCAACATCAGGGCGAACCTGGTTGAACAATTTGGTCACGACCGTGGCAACACCATCGAAATGGCCGGGGCGTGCGGCCCCATCCAGCCCGTCGCTCACCCCCGCCACCGTGATCGTGGTCGCAAAGCCAGCCGGATAGATTTCCTCAACCCCTGGCATCCACAAAATCGCGCAGCCTGCCTCCGCCAGCATCCGCGAATCCTGAACTTCACGGCGCGGATAGCGGCCAAGATCCTCATTGGGGGCAAACTGACGCGGGTTGACGAAGATCGAGGCAACGACAATGTCCGCCACGCGCTTTGCTGCTTCAATCAGCGCGATATGCCCGGCATGCAGCGCGCCCATGGTTGGCACCAGCGCAATCCGCACGCTCGATTCGCCCCCCGCCTGAAGGCGCAGGGCGGCAATCGTCTCACGCAGGGACTGAAGCTGACGGATGGTTTGCACGTGAGGGTGGCCTTCGATATGGACGGGGCGGGCCTTCTATGGGCGCCGCCAGACATGATCAACACAGCAAATCAGTTAACAGACCCAATTCACCTAGCAAGGGATGCCAGCGCGTTGTCCACCGGTCCGGGAAAGTGCCATGTCATCGTGTTCGCCAATGAAAAGGGGGGCACGGGCAAATCGACGACAGCGGTGCATGTCGCCATCGCGCTCGCTGGGCGGGGGGCGCGCGTTGCGGCCTATGATCTGGATCATCGCCAGCGCACGATGGGCCGTTATTTCGACAACCGCGCCGATACGATCAAACGGATTGGCCGCGACCTGCCCATGCCGCGCTATCTGACGCATGACGGCGACAGCTTGCCGCGCTTTACCGAACAGCTCGATGAACTAACCACTGATGTCGATTTCCTGGTGATCGACACGCCCGGGCGCGACGATCGCTTTGCCCGGATGGCGGCGCAGCGCGCCGACACGCTGGTGACGCCGATGAACGACAGTTTTGTCGATTTCGATCTGATCGGTCAGGTTGATCCGATTACCTACAAGGTCACGCGGCCCAGCTTTTATGCCGAACTCATCTGGGAAGCGCGCAAGGCCCGCGCAAAGGCCGATGGCTCCACGATTGACTGGGTCGTCCTGCGCAACCGGCTGCAGCATATTGAAGCCCGCAACATGCGGCGCGTATCCGAAGCGCTGGATCAGCTGTCCAAGCGCGTTGGCTTTCGGATCATTCCGGGGCTGGGCGAGCGCGTCATCTATCGTGAGCTGTTCCCCAAGGGGCTGACAATGATCGATTCGCGCGATTTTGGCGAAATGGGGCTGGCCCATGTCGCTGCGCGCCAGGAAATGCGCGAGATGATGGGGGCTTTGGCACTCCCAGAGCCTGCCATGCCGCTATTCGCTTGACCGATGTTCGCTTGATCCAGCGCGCGATTCCCGTCCCGGCATGATCCTGAAGCTGCTCATCGGTATTGCGGTCGTCTATGCGGGATGGCTGATGTGGCGCGGCCCCGGCCAGCCGATCCGCCGGATGCCGGTGGCGGACACCAATGCCGATGCCGAATTGGCAGCAGCGCGCGCTTTATTGGGGGTCGATGCATCTGCTGATGAAGGCGAAATCCGTGCCGCCTATCGCCGTATTGCCGCGGCTGTCCATCCCGATCGTGGCGGTTCTGTCGAACTCGCCCGACGCGTAAATGCCGCGCGCGATTTACTGATCAAGCGCGGACCCGATTAAGCCCATTGCTCGTTCCTGTTTTGCACGTCCCTCTTCATTGACCGCCCGCTAATTTTGATCATCCAGGAGCCTTAAATCCGATGTCGCACCAGTTCGATCGCACATCGCTTCGCGAATATGACATTCGCGGGATCGTCGGCAAAACGCTCGGGGAAGCCGATGCCAAGGCAATTGGCCGGGGTTTTGCCACCCGGGTTCGGCGCGTGGGCGGGACCAGGGTCGCGGTTGGTTATGATGGCCGGCATAGCTCGCCCGTGCTTGAAGCAGCGCTGATCGCCGGTCTTACGGAAAGCGGTGTCGATGTCGTCCGCATCGGCATGGGGCCAACGCCAATGCTTTATTACGCCGAGGCGACTTTAGAAGTGGATGGCGGCATCCAGATAACCGGCAGCCATAATCCCGCCGAATATAATGGCTTCAAGATGGTGCTGCAGCACGCGCCGTTCTTTGGCGCGGACATTCAGGACCTCGCCCGGCTTGCTGCCGAAGGGGATTGGGAAAGCGGTGCGGGCACCGTCAGCCAGGCCGATATCATCGATGATTATGTTGGGCGGCTGATGGCGGGCTATGGCGGCGGCGCTTATCGGATCGGCTGGGATTGCGGCAATGGCGCATCGGGTCCGGTGATTGAGAAGCTCACCAAGCTGCTCCCGGGTGAGCATCATCTGCTGTTCACGGAAGTCGACGGCAATTTTCCCAACCATCATCCTGATCCTACCGAGGAAAAAAATCTTGCCGATCTCAAGCGACTGGTCGCGGACAAAAAGCTCGATTTCGGTTTGGCTTTTGACGGCGACGGCGACCGAATCGGTGCAATCGACGGCGAAGGCCGGGTAATCTGGGGCGATCAAATTCTATCCATTTTGGCTGTACCTGTGCTGAAAGAGTTGCCGGGCGCAACAATTATTGCCGATGTAAAGGCCAGCCAGATGCTGTTTGATCGCATCCGCGAGCTGGGCGGTGAGCCGCTAATGTGGAAAACCGGCCATTCGCTGATCAAGACCAAGATGAAGGAAACCCATGCCCCGCTGGCAGGCGAAATGAGCGGGCACATCTTCTTCGCGCATGATTTCTATGGCTTTGACGATGCCCAATATGCCGCCGTCCGGCTGATCCGCGCCGTCCATATGATCGGCAAGTCGATGACCGAGATCAGGGGCGCGATGCCCGCCTTCGTCAACACCCCTGAAATGCGCTTTCAGGTCGATGAGGCCCGCAAATTTGCGGTGGTGGACGAGGTGCTCGACCGGCTTGAAGCCGAGGGTGCCGACGTCAACCGCACCGATGGCGCGCGCGTGACGACGCCCGATGGCTGGTGGCTGCTGCGTGCATCGAACACGCAGGACGTGCTGGTCGCGCGTGCCGAAGCGAGGGACCAGGCCGGGCTTGATCGGCTGTTGGCGATGATCGATGCGCAACTCGCGGCGAGCGGCCTGGTGCGCGGCGAGCAGGCGGCGCACTGATCCACCGCCGGAGGAAGCGCAGTCAGCCGCCCATCTGCTGGCGGAACGTCAGCGCGATGAACTCGGCGGGATGGATAATCTGCACGGTGACGGCCACCATCATGTAGCCGTCCAGAATATTCAGCGCCGTCATCGTCGACCCAAGCCCGCAACTCACCGAGAAGGCGTCGCTGGCCTTATCCCCCATCAGCCCGCCCTGCTGCCACAGCCCAGTCAGAAAGGCCTCGATCGACGAGGTGACCGTAGCCCAGGTCGTCGCATCGTTGGCAGCAAAGACATAACCGCGCAGCGCCTGTTTGATCGACTGTTCGATATAGATGAGCGTCCGGCGGACTTGGATATAGCGGTAATCAAGGCTGTTGCCGTCGAACGTCCGGGCTCCCCACACCACGGTACCGCGCCCAGGTTGCGACCGAATGATGTCGATCGCCTGGCCGTTGAGCGGCAGGTTGAAGCTCGCCTGTTCGATGTCGTTCATGACATAAAGCGGTGCGCTGACCGCGGAAACCGCGATATTGGCCGGCGCGTTCCACACCCCGTTTTGCGCGTCGCTCTTGGCCCAAATCCCCGCCAACGCGCCGCTCGGCGCCGCAATGTTCAACAGCTGCGCCGCTTGCTGCTTGATCGCCTGGTACAATGGCAGCGCGGCCATCAGCATCGTGTCGATCGCGGCGGCCGGCTGCGCAGTGGTGCTGGCCCCGGCCGTTGTCGGCGTCGGGAAAAGCGTGGCGATCGCCGTCTGGATCGCCGCGAGCTTTGTCGGAATTGCACCGTAGAACGCGACCGCCTCTGCGTTCATCAGCGTGCTGATTGCACTATTGTCACCATCAGCGGCGACAAAATCACTATAGGGCACATCGCTCGCGCTGACGATCGTGGTGACCAGCGCCGGGGCATAGGCCACAGCATAGCTCGCGCTGGAGATCGCCGGAGCGGTCGCATCCCACAATTGCTGCTGTGCTTTTTGCAGCGCGGCCAGGCTATCCGCGCCGCGGCATCCCGGCAGGTCGAGGATGGCGATCCGGTCCTGCAGCGTTCCTGCCTGCTCCAGCATCGCCTGGACGACCTTCGCATAGCTGCCGTCACTCACCGACAGCTGGCACGCCTCGGGGATGACAATCATCGTCGGCCCGACTGCATACCCACCGGCGGCTAGTCCGGCCAGCAAGTCGCTCGCGGCAATCGCCGGTGCCCCATAACCGCCGCATGAAACGACATAGCAAGCGCCGCCGCCATTGGCGAAGAACAGCCGCATCTGCCAGTATAAGTCGAACCGCGTCGCGGCATCACTCACGCTCACCACACAGCCCGCTGCGGTCGTCGCCGGGGCGACCGTAAAGGCGGTCGGGGCGGCGCCCCCGAAAAAGCTCTGATAATCAGCCATCGACGAAATCGGCACAGAGACATTGTGCAGAGATGCGTTGTTGGCGGGGTCGATCGCGATCTCGGTATAGCCGATGAAGATCGGCACTGCGGTTGTCACGCCGACGACCGATGTCCCGAACGCATCAATCTCGGTGATGTAAACGCCCGGAGTCTTGCGATTGAGATAGGTGCTCGTGCTGGTGGCCATTGGCTGCTCCCCGGCTGGCATGTGCTGCGCGATGCTGGTTCAAGCAGGCTAACCCCTCTGCGACAATCGCTTTTTTTCGCGATGCGACTCCCATCGGGTCGCCGATGCGCGAAACGCTGGCATTTTTCCTTTCAAACCGCCACTTGTCCCATCATGCCCCCTCCACCCCAGATCATCCGCGTCATCGACCTTGAAACCACCGGCCAGGCACCGCCGCTGCACGGCGTGTGCGAGATTGGCTGGCAGGATGTGGCACTCGGGGGCGATGGCCAATGGGCGCTGATGGGGGAAGGCGGCAGCTTTCTGGTCAATCCCGGTCGCGCGATTCCGCCGATTACGCAGGCGATTCACCATATCCTGGATGAGGAGGTGGCGGACGCGCCCAGCTGGAATGATTGCGCGCGGCCGATCCTTGATCCCTATCCCCGCCGCCTGGCGCTCGCCGCACACCGCGCCGATTTCGAGATGAAATTCTGTTCGGCGGCGATGACGCGCAGCGCCGATTGGATTTGCACCTGGAAATGCGCGCTGCGGCTTTGGCCGGAGAGTCCGAGCTTTTCCAATCAAGTGCTGCGCTATTGGCGGCGGCCGGAAGGTATCGACCAAGAACGCGGCCTGCCCGCCCACCGCGCCTTTCCTGACGCCTATGTCACGGCATTTCACCTGCGCGACATGCTCAACATCGCCAGCGTGGCGCAGTTAATCGAATGGTCGAGCTTGCCCGGCCTGTTGCCGCGCGTGCGCAATGGCCCGGATCGCGGCAAGGACTGGCGCGAGCTTGAAGAGGATGTGCTGGCGACCTTCGCCGCCGATCGCGATCCCGATGTGCGCTACACCGCCGAACAGGAACAGGCCAGGCGACGCGGCGGCGGCGAGATTGGACGGCAGAGCCTGCAACGCGCGTTGCTCTAGAGTCTTTCTGTAGTTGAATGAATCGATGGGGATTCCCAGGCGCGCTGATCTGTGATTCAAGCTGTCCACTGGTAGGGAGGCCAGCATGGATG
>NZ_NCGH01000056.1:0-2511 GCF_002281505.1 Sphingomonas sp. 28-62-20 | reverse complement strand
TCTGCAGGTTGGCCCTAAGCTCGACCAGAGAGGCAGGGGCACTGGGCGGCGGACGTGCTGTTGGCACAGGGGCTGATTGCGTGCCTGGACATCAACCTCAGCGCGTCTCGGCTTGCTGACGCTGGCGTTGGTCGCATGATTGATCGCCTGTCCTCGCCAATTTCGGGGAGCGAATAGTCCCTTGGCGGCAGTCGTCCGGAAGACCTGACCTTGGCCATTTGGTCTGCCGATCGCAGGGTTGGCGCCATTGGCCTCGCGTTGATGCACAACAGGAAAAGGCCCCCATGGGGCCTGCCTGTCTGCACGTTTCGCCAATCAATCCCGATCGACGGGAGCTGCTCTCCAGGCTGCAATGGCATCGATGATCTTTGCCGTGAACCGCGGTGGGAAGCGTCCGGCAATGTACCCGGGCTGCTTCATCAGGGGTCGGATGTCGAATCCGGGCCAGGTGAAGCGGTTGAATTCCGAAATGACGATCGCGCTACCGGGAGCAAGCCCTGCTGTGCGTGCAATCTCATCGGGGATCACGATGGCGTTCTTTCGCCCTTCGCCCTTGGTGGTGATCGCGGCGACCAGATAGCGTGACCCTTCCACACCCACGGCGACGACGAAGCGTTCCTTGACGCCTTCGTCGCGGCCCCGTCTGAACTCTTCCTCGAAGAGGTAGACGTATCGAAGGATATGGCCTGCGGCGGGGCGGTCAGTCTTCCCAGCAATCATTGGCGAGTTCGCTGTCCGAAGGCCGAGCATTGGCAAAAGCCTTGCGGTCGGCTTCGGTCATGTCGGACGAAGCGACAGCTTCGATATTCATGTGATCTGCAATGACGCCGCGCGCCGTCTCTTCGAGATGGCGGAAATACTCGCTATCTGCGATCACATGCCGCTCGCGGCCATGGCTGGTGAGGACAACCGGCTGCTTGGTTGCGAGATCGAGGAACTCGCCGGTGTTGTTGTGAAACCGGGTCAGGGGAACCCTCGGATGCTCATTCGGCGCCGCTGGCATGGTGGTATCTCCTCTTGGCCTTAAAATAGCAATTATGGCCAAAATAGCAAGATTTCTGTGGTGACGTTTGCCGCGCTAGCCGCCCGCCTCTGTCGCCAGCAGCTCCGGCAACAATGGGACGAGGCCCGCATCAATCGCAAAGCCCAGAACCCTTGCGAGGCGGCAGGCTCGAACGATTGACCTGTCTGGAACCCCAAGCGCCTTTTCGATGTGCTCGAGGCTTTCGCCAGCGCGGGGCTCACTGACCGCATGAAGCTTGCCCGGCTTTGCAGTGACAGCAAAGGGCCAGGTCATCGCGACGCCGACAACCCCTTCATCGAGCATGAGCAGAGTATCGCCGGCAGCGATGGTCTCGTCGGTCTGAACCGCGTCGTAGGCATTGCCCGTCGACGCGAACGCATGGATCCGCCAGGCGCTGAAGGCGAAGCGCTCGCTATCAGTCAGCATGGCAGGCCCCCTTCGGAGAAGGCGCGCTGCGCCGCCTCCGGAAAGGCTGCGGTGAGGTTCCGGCGGAGCGGCCCGGAGGACGCCGGAAAGAAGGCGCCGGTGCTGCTCGGCCGTGTGATACGCAGCGCGCTTGCGACGGCATCCACGACGAAACCCGCAAGCTGATCGCTCGCCGTCAGCTTGCCGAATTCAGGCGGTGCAAACCCGGCCTGATGCCAGAAGGCGATGCCGGTCTCGAGGGCCTCGAGATAGCTGGCATGGCTGCCATCGTCCCGGTCATTGTCGATGCTCGCCTCGACTGTCCGGTAGGTCCCGAAATCATGAGCGTTGGCCTTGATCCGCAGGCTAATGCCGGCAGGCGGCGATCCGGCAAACGCAATCAGCGCAGCTCTGTAGAGCATGGCTTCTGCGGTATTCACGAGGTCGAAATTGGGGGTGTGGCCGATCTGCGCGCAGTCTTCGTTCCACGGAGCGCCGCCAAGATCGAGAGTCCAGTTTGTCTGTGCCATTCAAGCCTCCTTTGCTTGAACGGCACCTCCCCCTCCTCTCTCGCAGGCAGAGTTCCTGCAGCAGGTCTGGTCAGCTTGAAAGCAGCGGGCAAAGGAAAAGGCCCGCCCGCGACGAATGCGCGGACGGGCCTTCCCGATGTGACCGGCGCGGGTCGCGGCACCGGTCACGGGGGGGCTTGTCCCGGTCAGGCGTCGACGCTCACGCGCGTCTTGCCCTTGGGTGCCGGAGCGGTGCTCTCGCCCAGACCGTCGCCGCTGGCAGCGCCGCTGTCAACGCCGCGGTCGCTGGCCGGTTCGTCACCGGTGGCGGTGAGCGGCGGCAGGGCACCTTCGCTCTCGCTGCCGAAGCCGTCGAGTGAGGCCTTGGGCTTCGAACGGCGCCAAGCGACATTGAAACTGCCGTCGTTCTGCTGGAACATCGCCACCGGGATCGGCGCCGAGAGGCTGGGGTCGTCGATCTGGCCCGACAGGAAGCACTCGCCGGTCTCGTTCGACGAGTATTCCCAGAGCGCGCCGATCTTGACCCAGCTGCGGCGGTCCGCCGAGAGCGCC
>NZ_NCGH01000010.1:0-174997 GCF_002281505.1 Sphingomonas sp. 28-62-20 | reverse complement strand
AAGCCATCGGTCGCATCCTCAACCTCTACTCACCACAGGAATGCGCCAATTATTTCGCCGCATGCGGATACGATGCAGCATGATCGAAAATCGCTCTAAACCTCGATACGGCCGTGAAAATGATGGAGGCCCTGGCCAGCCAACTCGAAGAGTTGGATAAGGGATTTCTCCGCGAGTTGGTCGATGCTTTCGCGGTTATCGCTGAGGAATATAGTGGTGAAGCGCAAAAGGTCGTTCGCAACATAGCGCATGCCTTCTACCTTGAAGAGGCATTGGCGGCCGATGACCCGGTGCGGCTGGCAGAGTTGGAGGCGTTGCGCGACGCGAGGGACTGACCGCAGGGGATGCGGACGTGGGGCGATGTAAAAGTCGCCTTAACGCAGGGCCGATGCCTTTCGATTGACGACGATTGATCAAGATTTTTCAATGATATGCGGGCGCCCGTTCATGCCCCGCGCCGCATCATCCCCATGATCGCCTTCAGGCTCGGCCGAGCGCCTGCCGCCAGCAGGTTTGCGCGGAAGACGCGGCCCAGCAGGATCACTTCGGCGACGATGAACGCGACCAGCACTGCGCCCGATCCGATGACTTCCCAGGTCGGTATTCCCGAGCCGAGCCGCCCCAGCACCGCGAACGGGGTGTAGAGCGGGATCCAGGTCATCGCCTCGACCAGCACGCCGCCCTTGCCCGACAGGATCGACTGCAGCAGCAGCGTGAAGGGGAGCATGATCACCATGATGACCGGGGTCAGATATCCCTGCGCATCGCGCATCGATTCGCTCATTACGCCGATCACCAGGAAGATCATCGACACCATCAGATAGCCGGCGACGAAGAAGAAGATGATCGTGGCGATGCTTTCGATCGAGGAGACAGGCTCGAGCGCGGGCTTGATCAGCTCGGCGATGTCGCCCTGCGTCGCATAGGCCGCGAACAGGCCGCACGCGACCCAGGTCACCACCATCGCCAGGCCAATGCCGACGGTGCCGATCAGCTTGCCGTACATCAGCTCATTGGGAGTGATGCAGGCGAGCACGGTCTCGATCAGCTTGTTGCTGCGCTCCTCGATCGCGCCTTGCAGCATCCAGCTGCCCGACAGCAGCAGCGACATCATCAGGATATAAGCGCTGGCGAGCGGCAGGATCGATCGGATGATCACCCGCTCGCGCCCGCTGCCTTCTGGCGGGGTGGTGACGCTGATTGCAGGGGCAATAACGCTGGCAGAAGTAGCGGTGCCGACAGCGACGCCGTTCGATTGCAGGAAACGTGTGCGCAACTCGCCCGTCAGCACGCCCTGCAGCGCGGTGACGAAGGACGCGCGCGGCTGGCCATTTGCCCAGAGCCGCACGACGGGCGAGCTGCCGAATTCGGGTGGGATCAGCAGGACGTAATCGATCGGCTTGCGCCCCGATTTGTCGGCGGGGCGGAGCAGCGGTTCAAGCTGCTGGTCGATCGTCGCTGGCGGGGCTTTCGCGACTTCCAGCGGGGTGGGGACGATCTTGTAACCGGGCTCGGGCGCTTCGTACTTCTTGGCATCCTCGGGCGCGATTTTGGCGATGCTGGCGCGGGCCGCCTTCAGCCCGCCCGCCGCCACAAAAGCCTGCACATCGCCATCGCCGAACCAGCGCGCGTCGCGAGTCCAGACGGCATTGGGGGCCGCGCGTTGCAGGTCATGGCGTTTCACATAGCGTGCCAGATCGATCAGCACGGCACGCTGCTCATTGGTGTCGATTTGGTGACGGATCGCCTTGGCAACACTGCCACCGCTCTGGTCGATCAACATCACCGTTTCAGTGTTCGACCGGCCAGTGAAGCGCGACGTCAACGGCCCAAGCGCGAGCGCGGCGGGCAGGATCAACAGGGTCAGCCAGAAGCTGCGCGTGGCGGCGATCTGGCGGAACTCGCGCGCTGCGACGAGCATGATGTGTTGGATCATGGCCGTGCCTCCGCGCCGCCGACAATATGGAGAAAGACGTCATGCATGCTCGCGCGCTGCTGTTCGAAGCGGCGGAGCGCAAAGCCCTGCGCGGTGCACTGCTGCAACAGATCGCCGGGATCGCCACCGGGGGTCAGCCGGACGTCCCAGACACGCCAGCCATCAGCGGCGGCGGAGGCGGCAGGCCCCTTGTCCTCGGCGCTTTCAACCCCGGCGAGTGTCGCGGGCGAGTGCTGCGCGACCAGCGTCAGCCGGACCGGCAAAGTGTCGCGCGCGCCGTCCTGCGTGCCCTCAAACTGCTTGCGACCATGCGCCAGGAACAGCAGCCGGTCGCACAGTCGCTCGGCATGCTGCATCACGTGCGTAGAAAAAACCACTGCCGCGCCACCCTTTGCAGCATCAATGATCTCGTCCTCCAGCAAGCCCTGATTGACGGGGTCGAGCCCGGAAAAGGGTTCGTCCAGGATCAGCAAATCGGGCCTGTTGACGATCGCGGTGGCGAGCTGGACCTTTTGCGCCATGCCCTTGGAGAGCTTGTCGACGGTGGTCTTGGCAAACGCCCCCAGCCCGAACCGGTCGAGCAGCACCAGCCCCTCCCGCCGCGCATCGGCGGTGGCCATGCCCTTCAGGCGTCCGAAATAGACGATCGTCTCGATCGCGGTCATCGTTCGGTACAGCCCGCGTTCTTCGGGAAGAAAGCCCAGCCGTGCGCTCGCGCCGCGGCCCGGTGGCTTGCCGAGTACCGCGATGCTGCCCTGATCGGGCCGCAGGATATCGAGCACCATGCGCAGCGACGTGGTCTTGCCCGCGCCATTGCCGCCCAGAAAGCCGAACACCTCGCCCGGTGCTACGGCAAAGCTTAGGTCGTTGACCGCCGTAAAGTCGCCAAACCGCTTGACGACGGCGTCCAACCGAAGCGCATCCATCGCAATTCCCCCCGTTTCACAAGGCGCTTAGCGTGGTGCCATAGCGATGCGCAACAGTAATCGATTGGGGCGCGATTACGCTGACCAACGGTGCGGGAATGGCACCAATTTGGGACCTGACCAGCACCTGCTGTTGCGATTGGCCGACCTTAGTTCGGCCTTATCGCGTCTGTCCGGGCACGGGGGCAAGGGCGGACGCACGGTTGGTGCGCTTGCCGTCCATTTCGATCGGAAGCGTTGGCAATGTGGTTTGGCGCCCGTCCGGCAGGGTCACTGGCTCCAGTCCGCCCGACGCCAAGAGGTGCGGGTCATCAAACAAATCCTCCGGCCGTGCAATTGGAGCGAAGGGGATGCCGGTTCCTTCAAGCCGCGCAATCACTTCGGCTCGGGTGAGGCTGCCAATCAGCGCGCGAATTTCCGGCAGGATGCGCTCGCGTTGCAAGACGCGGTCGTTATTGCGCCGTAGGGTTGCGTCGGCCCGCAGGCTGTCTAGCGCGAACAAGGCGCAGAATCGTTGCCAAAGCGGGTCGGAGACGACGCCAATGAAGACGGGGTCGTCCTTGGTTTCGAAGACGTCGTAAATTGCCCAGGCGGAGATGCGCGCGGGCATTGGCGCGGCGGCGTGGCCTGTCACTGCCATTTGGGCCATGTGCTGCCCCACGAGGTAGACCGTGGTCTCGAACAGCGATGCCTGCACCTTTTGTCCGCGCCCGGTGCGGTGGCGTTCCTCGATCGCGGCCAGGATCGCGACGACGCCGAACATGCCGCCGGTCACATCAATCACGCTTGATCCAGCGCGTAAGGGTCGACCGGGTGGTCCGGTCATATAGGCCAGCCCGCCCATCATCTGCGCAACTTCGTCAAGCGCGGTGCGGTCCTCATAGGGGCCGGGCAGAAAGCCCTTTAGCGAGCAATAGACGAGCCGTGGATTGATCGCCGCCAGCGCCGCATAGCCCAGTCCCAGCCGGTCGAGTGCGCCGGGGCGGAAATTCTCGATCAGGATATCCGCCTCTGCGGCGAGCGCCATGGCCGCGGCGAGCCCCTCGGGCGATTTCAGATCAGCGGCGATTGATCCCTTGTGACGATTATACATCGGAAAATAGCCCGATCCCGAACCAATGAGGTTCCTGGTTGGGTCGCCGCCATGCGGCTCGACCCGCGTCACCTCAGCACCCAGCGCTGCAAATATCGATCCGGCTGCTGGGCCCATTACCATATGGGTAAATTCTACAACCTTCAGTCCGGCCAGCGGCGTCGCATGGGTCATGCGATGCGCCCTTGTAGGCCGATCGGTAGGCCCGCATCAGGGGTGAAGCCATAAAGCGGCTCGCCCGGTAGCGCCTCGGCCAGGATCGCACGAACCGTCATGAGCTTGTCGAGATCAATCCCCGTCTCATAGCCCATTGCCTGCAGCATGAAGGCGAGATCCTCCGTCACGATATTGCCCGATGCGCCGGGCGCATAGGGGCAACCGCCAAGCCCGCCAAGTGACGAATCGAGCGTGGTAATCCCTTCCTCGAGTCCGGCCAGCGCATTGGCAAGGCCAAGCCCGCGCGTATTGTGGAGGTGTAAGGTGGTGAGTTTGTCGGCTCCCACGGCGGCGCGCACCTTGCGGACAAGCCGCTTGACCTGCGCAGGGTCAGCATAGCCGGTAGTGTCGCTGAGGCTTAGTTCCATCGCCCCCGCCGCGACTGATGCTTCGGCGAGCCGCACGACCTGATCCTCACTGACGGCGCCTTCGATCGTGCAGCCGAACGCGGTTGAAAGCCCGACCGCGAAATGGACACCCGCTGCCTGGGCGATCCCAGCGACCGCGCGGATTTCCTCAATCATCTGGGCGTGATCCTTGCGGACGTTGCGCCTGGAATGGGTCTCTGACATCGAAAAGGGGATCGACATACCGTGCACGCCTGCCTCTATCGCCCGCGCGGCTCCCTTGGCATTGGGCACCAGCGCGACCACGTTCAATCCCGGCAGCGTGCGCGCAAACGCCACCAATTCTGCCGTATCGGCCATTTGCGGCAGCAGCGAGGGAGGCACGAAGCTGCCAACCTCAATCTCGCGCACCCCCGCCTCGGCCTCGGCCTTGATCCAGGCTTTTTTGGCGGCGAGCGGCATCACCCGGTCGATCGATTGCAGACCGTCGCGCGGGCCGACTTCGGAAATGAGGATGCGGGTCATGCGCTGGGTTCCAGATAGATCCATGGCCGGGCGGCCTGATCGGCAATGAGAAAGGCGTCGATGGCGGCCCGGTGCTTTAGCGTCAGGTCGATTGCGTCGAGCCCTTCAGCCAGCATCGCCTTGGCCTCGGCATCGATTTCGAATGGGGCGGTCACCGCATTGGACGTCACCGTTTGGGCGAGCAGATCGATGGCCACCATGTCGCCCAACTGTGCGATCAACCCCGCGTCGAGTACCACCGGAATGATGCCGTTACGCACGCAATTGCTCTGGAAGATCGGCGCATAGCTGGGCGCGATCACGGCCCGCATACCATAATCATGCAACGCCCAGACGGCATGCTCACGGCTTGATCCGCAGCCGAAATTGTCGCCGCCAAGCAGGATGGGCGCATGGGCATAACGGGGCTGGTTGAGTATGAAATCGGGGTCCGGCGTGCGGCCCTCAAGATAGCGCCAGCCGGCGAACAAGCCGTCGGCCAATCCGGTCTTGCCAACGCCCTTGATCTCCCGGCTGGGGATGATCGCATCGGTATCGATGTTGGCGCGGATCAACGGCGCGGCGATTCCCGAGACATGGGGGACGGGCGGGGAGGCGGTCACGCGGTCACCCTGGCGCGTGCCATGCGGGGATCAGCGAGCGCCCCCGCAATCGCGCTGGCAGCGACGGTTTCGGGGCTGGCGATGTGGGTGCGGACGCCCGGGCCCTGACGCCCTTCAAAATTGCGGTTGGTCGATGAAATCACGCGGGTGCCCGGCGCAAAGCCTGGCCCGCCAGCATAGAAACACATGGCACAGCCCGAGAGGTGCCATTCGAATCCGGCATCGGTAAAGATCCGGTCGATCCCCTCGGCCTCGGCTGCGCGGCGGACCGCCATTGATCCGGGCACGACGATGGCGCGCACGCCCGGCGCCACGTGCTGGCCGCGCACGATGTCGGCGGCGCGGCGCAGGTCCGATAGCCGGGCGTTGGTGCAACTGCCGATGAACGCCACATCAATGAGCTGGCCTGCTAGCGGCTGGCCCGGCGCCAAGCCAATATAATCAAGCGCCTGCGCATATCCCTGTGGGGTCAGGGCGGCGGCGGCTTGATCGGGGACGGACGCGCTGATCGCTGCAGCGCTTTGCGGGGAGGTGCCCCAGGTCACCATTGGCTCGATCGTTGCCGCATCGATGCTAATCTCGCGATCAAATGTCGCGCCGACGTCGCTATGAAGCGTGCGCCATGTGTCAGCGGCTTGCGCCCACACGGCTCCCATCGGCGCAAAACGCCGACCTTTTAGATAGTCGAACACCATGTCATCGGGCGCGATGAAGCCAGTCATCGCGGCGAATTCGGTGGCCATATTGCACAGCGTCTGGCGCCCATCGAGGTCCAGCGCGGTAACCGCCTCACCGGCAAACTCAACAGCATAGCCTTTGCCGCCACCTGCGCCGTAGCGGGCGAGGAGGGTGAGGATCATGTCCTTCGCCGTCACCCCCGGCTGCAGCGTGCCGGTAAATGACACGCGCATCGTCTTGGGCCGCGCCATGCGCAGCGTGCCCGTCGCCATCGCATGTTCGGCCTCGGTCGAGCCGATGCCCCAGGCGAGCGCGCCGAAAGCGCCTTGGGTGCAGGTGTGGCTATCGGGGCAGACGAGCGTTGCGCCCGGCAGCACAATCCCGAGTTCGGGCGAGATGACATGGACGATGCCTTGGTCGGGGTCATCGACATCGAACAGCCGAATACCCGCCGCCGCCGTTTCCTCGCGGGTCGCGTCCAGAAAAGCATCACCGCTGGGGACCAACGTGCCCGTCCGCCCCGGCAGCGTATCGACAATATGGTCGGTCACCGCGAACACGCGGGCGGGATCGCGCACAGTCCGCCCTGCCGCCGCCAGCGATTTTAGCGCGACCGATCCGGTGCGTTCGTGGAGGAACACCCGGTCGATCGCGATCAGATCGTCGTCAGGCCCCAGTGATGTGACGATATGCGCGTCCCAGAGCTTTGCGAATAAAGTTCGTGCCTCAGCCAGCAGCGGCCTCCATCTCGGCTTCCAGCGCCCGCCAGTCGCGCGTTACCAATGTTTCCTGGATAGCGGTGCGCGTCTCCAGTTCGCCATTGCGGATCCAGTGCCAGGTCCGGCAGCGGCTTTTGCCATGGTCAGCGATCTGGATCATTTCATACAGATAGAGCGATGGATCGCCAGTGCGCTGCCAATAAAGCATCACCGCGCGGTGATGCTCATCCTCGCCCACTTCCCAGGCAGAACCGATGATCAGCTCATTGTCCCACCAGACGCGCTTGTCGTGATAGGCGGCGGGAAAATCGCGGATTTCGGTGCGGCCATCGGGCCACGTGTAATGGTTGGTCTGGTGATAAGGCGTTTCGGCATTATCGTCGAGGAAACGGCAGAACAGCCGCGATGTGTGCTCGTCGATCTTTTCGCCGGCGGCATTGTAATAGGTATAGGTGCCGTCCCACACGCCCTCATGGCGGGCGAGGACTGGCATGTCTTCACGAATTCCCATCAGCTTTCTCCTTCGTGCGATCGCAATGCGACAAGATAACGCCGGGCGGCCGTCGCCCGGATCAGCGCACGATGGTCGCGCGCCAGCTTATCGGCGTTGATGTCGGTCAAATCAAAGGCCCGCGCATGGGCCGCGTCGGCCGCGTACCAGGGATCAAACAAGTGCCGCGCGCGAACGATTGCCCAGGCACGCGTTAGATAGCTGCCGAAGCGGTCGGGCGTGAGATCGGGGAAGAGCAGGTCTGGCGCGCCGTCCGGGACGGCAGGAAGAATGACGTGACTTGCGCTAAGCGCTTCGGCGGCACCATCGATCACGGCCTGCCATGCGCCCCAGTTTTCCGGCGGCTGGCCAGGCCAGCATGCCGACAGACCATGGCCAGGCAAATCGATCACCGCACCTTGCCCAGGGTCGATCAAATCGGCGGCGCTGCCAGGTGGATGGAGAGTGAGCGGGCCGCCTCTATGGCCGCGCCAATGGATCAGGCCATCAAAGGCGTCGGTGACGACCTGCAAAAACCCCTCATCTTCGGCATCGTCGATAGGCGGGGCGCTGCCGTTCGCATGCTGGCGAAGGAAGGCGAGGCTGTCGGCTTGATGATCGGCAGGGGTGGCCACTTTGTGCGCTGACCATCCTTGGGGCATCGGCCCCAATCGATCGATATGCGGCTGGAGCGGATCGCCGTCATAGGCCGTGATCAGCACGGGCGGTGTCACTGCATCGACCGACGGAATATCGCGCGGCGCGCGCAGCACTGCGCCATAGCCGGCGCGATAGGCGGCGCCGGAATCAAGCATCTCACGCACTGCTGCATCAACGCGTACGACATCGGCATGGGCGACCGACAACCGCGCTTCCGGCCGAACATCGAACCAGGGGAAGAACCAGCTTTGTTCGAGCATCCGGTTCCACAACCAGGTGAGGTGTTCGCCATAAGCGCTAGGCTCGAACGCCGGCAGATAATGCTCGCCGAACAGCGCCATCTCCTCGGGCGTCCAGATCGCATAGCCGCCAACGGCAAGGCAGCTGAACCGCTCGGGATGCCGCTTTAGCGCGCTAACCAGGATGATCCCGCCTGAATGAAAGCCATAGGCCGCCACACGCGCCAGCCCCAGCGCGACGATCAGCTCGACGATGGCATCGGCAAAATCATCGATGCTTGGTTTATCGCCCGCCAGCGGATCGGACTGGCCGAATCCCGGTGTGTCGGGCGCAATACAGGTGAAGTGCGCCCCCCATTCGCGCATCAACGCTTCATATTCAGCCGAAGAGCGAGGGCTTTGGTGGACCATCAACAGCGTTGGTCCCGCCCCGCAGCGGCGAAAATGCACGCGGCGGCCACTGATATCGACGAAGTGACGACTAATCTGCATTGCGCTTAAGTTGTCCGGACAAATCCTGCTGGACAAGTCCTAATCCTGTCCGCATCATCGACACAAGCAAATAAGGAGGCAAGCCTGCAATGTCCGATCCGATCGGCACCCGGATGATTGAGGACGGCCGGACCGCGCGCGCAATTTTCGATAGTGTCATGGCCAATCCTGCGCGCAAGAAATTCGGGTTCGGCAGCAAGCTGGCAATCGTCAATGTCGATTTCCAGCAGGCCTATACCCGGATCGACAAGTTCGCCACGGCATATGAAACCGACCCGCGCCAAATCGACTATGTGAACATCATCTCCGATCTCGCCCGGGCGCGGGGTATGCCCGTCATTTGGAGTCGGGTGGGGTATAAAGCCGATGCGGGCGATGCCGGCATCTGGGGCACGCGCACCGACACCCCCGATTCGCTGCAGAACATCAACTATGGCAGCGAGCGCCACGCCTATGACGATCGCTGCGTGATCCATCCTGACGATCTGCAATTCACCAAGCGCATGCCGAGCGCGTTCTTCGAAACGCCGCTCGCCAGCTATCTCGTCTGGCACAAGGTGGATACCGTGGTGGTTACCGGAGGGTCGACCAGCGGGTGCGTGCGCGCGACCGCCGTCGATGCGCTCAGTCACGGCTATCGCGCGATCGTGCCGATAGAGACCTGCGCCGACAAACATGAAAGCTATCACTTCGCGAACCTCACCGATCTTCAGCTGAAATATGCCGATGTTGAGCCCGTCCAGACCGTCATTGACTGGTTGGAAGCACGCTAATGCAGGAAGGTGCCGCTGATCCCGGTCTTTACGACTATGTCCGCTATCGGGGCCGCCCGAAAATTGTCTGGCCGGGCGGCAAGACTGTCGCCGTCTGGGTCGCGCCCAATCTGGAATATTACGAGATCGACCCACTGGCGCATCCGCAGCGCAAGGCCTGGGGCAAGCCGCATCCCGATGTTGTCGGCTATAGCCACCGCGACCATAGCAACCGCGTATCGCATTGGCGCATGGCAGAGGCGATGAGCCGCCATGGCTTCCCTGGTTCGGTCAGCCTGTCAGTGGCGCTTTGCCAGCATCACCCTGATGTGGTCGATGATGCGGCGCAGCGGGGCTGGGAGTTCTTCAGCCACGGCATCTACAATACACGCTATGCTTACGGCATGGACGAGGCGCAGGAACGCGCGATCATCGAAGATTCGATCCGCACTGTGCAGGCGGCTACCGGCCAGCGGATCAGGGGCTGGCTCGCGCCCGCGCTGACCCACACACCGCGCACGCTCGATCTGCTCGCCGATTATGGCCTCGATTACACTTGCGACCTGTATCATGACGATCAAGTCCAGGAGGTGAAGGTTGCCAAGGGGCGGCTCGCCTCGATTCCCTACAGCTTGGAGGTCAACGACCATTATGGCTTCTTCGTCTATAATATGAGCCCGCGCGACTATGCCGATACCCTGATCCGCCAGTTCGACCGGCTGGCCGCGGAAGGGGAGGCGTCCGGCACGGTGATGTGCATTCCCCTGCACGCATATTTGATTGGCCAGCCGCACCGCATCGGCGCGTTCGAAGGTGTGCTGGAGCACATCGCCGCCGATGGCCGGGCCTGGATTGCGCGCGCGGGGGAGATTGTCGATGCGTGGCGGGGGCAGCTGTGAAGGGCTATGTAATTCCTTCCCGGGACGGGGAGGGGGACCATGACGCGCAGCGGCATGGTGGAGGGGGCAGGCCGCAAGCGATATGCACGGGGATAGCCCCCTCCACCGCTTCGCAGTCCGCCTCCCCGCAAGCGGGGAGGATTTAGTGACGCTTGATCCCACCTATCTGGACTATCCCAAGCGCCGCCTTGGCTATGACCATGATCTCTTTCCATGGTCGGCGCTGCGGGACCGTTCGCCTGTCACCTGGCCCGACGGCAAATCGGTCGCGCTGTGGTTGTGCGTCAGCCTCGAATGGTTTCCCATCCTGCCCAGCGACACGCCCTTCCGCGCGCCGGGCCATATGCAGACCGCTTATCCCGATTACCGGCATTACACCGCGCGCGATTATGGCAATCGGGTGGGCGTGTACCGGCTGCTCGATGCGTTCGCGAAGGTGGGTGCAGTGGCCTCGTTTGCGACCAATGCGGCGATTGCCGATCGCTATCCCGACCTGATCGCCGATATCGTCGCGGGCGGGCATGAGATCATCGCGCATTCGACCGACATGAACGGCACCATCGCCAGCGGAGTGCCGATCGACGACGAGCGCGCCCTGATCGCCACATCGCTCGATACGCTGGAACGCGTCAGCGGCACGCGCCCGCGCGGTTGGCTGTCGATCGCACGCAGCCAGAGCTGGGACACGCCCGATCTGCTGCGCGAGGCCGGGCTAACCTATGCCTGCGATTGGGTGAATGACGAACTGCCCTATCGGTTCACCAACGGCCTGATCAACCTGCCGCTCAACCACGAACTGAGCGACCGTCAGATCATCACCGTTCAGCAGCAATCGGCGGACAGCTATGCCCAGCAGATGGGCGACGCGTGCGACTGGCTGACGGCGGAGGCGCGGACGCAGGGCGGGCGAATGCTGCCGCTGCACTTGACGCCCTATATCATGGCGCTGCCCTATCGGATCAGCGCGCTGGAGGATTTGCTCGTCAAACTGACGCAGCGCGCTGATGTGTGGACTGCAACTGGCAGCGCGATCGTCGATGCCTGGGCGGCGCAGCAATGATACAGGTCCGCAACCCGCGTACCGGGGAACTCGATTACGCAATCGACCCATTGGACGCCCTTCGCCTTGCTGCGCTGGCCACCGATTTGCGCGACCGACAAGCCCAATGGGCCAGCCGATCCACGACGGAACGAGCCGAGATGCTGCGCGCTCTGGGAGCAACAATCGCCCGCCATGCCGACGCAATTGGCACTGCGCTGACAATTGATACCGGTCGTCGTGCCATCTCACGGATCGAGGTGGAGGGAACGGCGCGGACCTTTGATCGCTGGGCCGGCCTTGCGCCCGATCTCATCGCCCGCTCCACTGGCGAGGCGCGTCCCAGCGCGACGCCGGGGGTCACTGTATCAACCCGGCTCGTGCCCTATCCATTGGTCGGCGTGATCAGCCCATGGAACTTCCCGCTTACGCTCGCGCTGATCGACGCCATCCCCGCGCTCGCGGCGGGATGCGCGGTGATCGTCAAGCCGTCCGAAGTCACGCCGCGCTTCATCCGTCCGCTGATGGCAGCGATTGCCGAGCTGCCGGAGGTGCCGCTGGTGGTGATCGAGGGCGACGGTGCGACTGGCGCCGCGCTGGTGAATGCGGTCGATTATGTCGCCTTTACCGGATCGGTCGCTACCGGGCGAAAGGTGGCGGCAGCAGCCGCGGCGGCGTTCATTCCGGCCAGCCTGGAACTGGGCGGCAAGGACCCAATGATCGTGCTGGCCAGTGCCGATCCGGCCTGGGCGGCGCAGGTGGCTCTCAGGGCGTCGATCGTCAATACCGGGCAGGCCTGTCAGTCGATCGAACGGGTTTATGTTGCGCGGCAGATCGCCGAGCCTTTTCTTTCCGCGCTGGTCGCGGGTGCCCAAGCGGTGCGGCTCAACGCCGAGTATATCGGCAGTGGCGAGATCGGCCCCTTCATCTTTGTAAGACAAGCCGAGATCGTCCAGGCGCAGATCGATGATGCGGTAGCCAAGGGCGCGACTGTGCTGGCGGGCGGCACCGTCGAGATCGTCGGCGGCGGGCATTATCTTCGCCCGACAGTGCTGATCGGCGTCACGCCGGACATGGCGATCATGGCCGAAGAAACCTTCGGCCCGGTCATTCCCGTCACGGTTTTTGATACTATCGATCAGGCCGTGGGGCTCGCCAATGGCGGCGTTTTCGGCCTGTCGGCGGCGGTCCTGGCGAGATCGCCTGAAGAGGCTGAGGCCGTCGCCATCCGCCTCAACGCGGGCGCTATCTCGATCAACGACGGCTCGCTCACCGCGATGGTGTGGGACGCTGAAAAATCGAGCTTCGGCGCCAGCGGGCTCGGCCCGTCGCGGATGGGCGACAGCGGCCTGCTGCGCTTCGTCCGCAAACAGGCGCTGCTTCGCCAGACCGGCACCGCGCTGCCGATTCAGGCCTATGCCGAGGATGCCCGCCGATGACGAGCTTTGCCGACGCCATGCCCAATATGCTGCGCCACGCCGGTGCATGGGAGGGCACCTACACCCATCTTGCGCGCGACGGATCGCTGATCGACCGCCACCGCACTTGGACCCTGTGCGAATTCCCGAGCGATGGGGCGTTCGCCTATATCCAGTCGAACAAGATGACCTGGGACGATGGCCGTGTGGTCGAGCGCTCCTTCGGCGGCGTGTTCCGCGACGGGATGCTCCACTGGGATACCGACCGTTTCATCGGCTATGGCTGGGAAACGCATAGTGGCTCGGTGATGCTGCGGCTCGACCGCAAGGATTCCCCCGGCGACCATTTCGTCGAGATCATCCATTTGTCCGACGACGGCAGCACGCGGGCGCGGACTTGGCAATGGTTCGAGCAGGGCGTGCCAACCCGGCGGACGCTGTGTGATGAGGTGCGGGTGGGGTGAGCGGGAATTTCGTCACCCCCGGGCTTGACCCGGGGTGCCGCTGCCTTTGGACAGCCGTTGAAAAGAAGAAGCGAGACCCCGGCGCGAGGACGGGGCGACGGAGAGCTGGGGCAATTGGGGGACCTACCGCGCCAATTCCACCAACTCATACCAGGTCGCCATATACCCGCCGACACCGCCCTGCACGAACACCGCGTCGTCATCCGCCGTCACCCACATGTCGTAGCGCGGGTGTTCCTTGCCGCCCATGCCGGTGTCGCTTGAATCGATGAAGGCGAAGTGGCGACAGGCGAAGGTGCCGGCGGCGACCGTCACCGTCTCCTCGCCGAAATATTCCAGGTCGATTGTCACCTCGGCGATCATCGGCGGCGTCGCGCCGCGGTGGTCGGGCGAGGGGAGGTAGCAGCGCAATGTGCGCCGGTGTGGGCCCTTGGACACGTCCATGCACCGCGTCATGTAGCCGTCACCGACGATCGGGTGCGTGCCGACCCCATCGATCGCGCCCATGAAATCGACGCGCTGCGACAGCCGCCCGATCGACGGCCCGGCGCTTTCGCATTCGATCACACCGCCGTCCGCGCGGTGCGTCAGGTTGAACCAGCCCGATCCCATGAAGGCATCCCCAACCGTCAGATGGACATGCAGGTTGCGCGGGTGGCCATCGGCGTCGATCGCATAGACGACATCGCGCAGCACGGTGGGCGCAGGTTCCTCGATCTCGCACTGCGCGCGCAGCGTCATCGCGCCATTGCTGTGATGTGTGAAGGCGAACCACTCGCGGCCACGTTCCTGATCCAGCATCTCGGGCTTTTTGGAGGTATAGCGAATGCGGCCACGAACCGTGCGATGCTGTATGGTCATCTTTTCCCCTCCCGCTTGCGGGAGGGGTTAGGGGTGGGCCAGATCTCGAAGACGGGGTTGACAGGCCAGGCCCACCCCCAGCCCCTCCCGCAAGCGGGAGGGGAAAAGTTGGTGCGCATCACAATTCCTTCAACTCGCGGCTGACCTGCTCCACCGGCTTCTCATCGACCGCCATCGCGTCCATCGCCTGCTGCACGCCGCGCATCACGCGGGCGATATAGGCCTTGGTCTCGACGCCGCGCTCATAGGCCGCGTCCTTGTCCGCGACGAAGCCTTCGATATCGGCGCGGCTGATCGTGCCCTTGGCCTCAAGCAGCCGCTCAACGGTGTCCTGCCGCTGTTTCAGCACTGACACCTCGGCGACCAGCGCCATGACGATCGAGAGGATACGGTCGAGAGCCGGGTCTTCGAAATAGTCGGGTCGCTTGCCCTTGGCGCGCTTGCCCGCCAGGCCGATCCAGTCGAGACCCTCGCTCATGCCGTTTTCCACGCGCCATAAGCGTGCCAATAGGCCGCGCGGCCATGATCCTCGCCCTCGCCGTCATTGGCCTTGGGGAAGATGCTCTCGTCGACCACCGCACGCACCCCGGTCTCGAACAGATCGTCCGTCGAGAACCCAGCCTCGACCATGATCGATTTCAGGTCGAGCGCGTGCATCGATGACCAGAAGGGCTCGTTATTGTTGAACGCATCCCAATCACGAATGAACTGTTCGTAGAGCGGCATCGCGTCCGAATATTGCGGCTGCTCCAGGTGGAACATCAGCCCGCCGGGGCTCAGCACGCGGTGCCCCTCGCGGATAATACGCGGCAGCGCAGTGCCGGAAAGCTCGTGCAGATACATCGTCGTCTGCACCCAGTCGAAATGCCCGTCGGGATAGGCGCCGAGGTCTTCCGCATTCATTTGAACGAAGTGGAGGTTGCGCGCGCCCAAAGCCTGCGCGCGGGCATGGCCATAGCGCAGCGAGGGTGCGGCGGTATCGATCGCGATGATCTCGGTCTCCGGAAAGGCGAGCGCGAGCGGCACGATATTGTGGCCGATCGTCGCGCCCATATCGAGGATGCGTTTGGGCGACCAGCCGGGCCGCTCGCGCTTGATCCAGTCGACCAGCGCCATGCCGCCGCCGTCCGACAATGCGCCGAGCCCGCCTGCCGTCGTCGCGAAGATCCCGCAGTCATAATTGGCGCCCGCCGAAACGTCGCCGGGGCGTTCCTCGCCATGATAGCTGCCGGGCATGCAGTGGATGTCGACCGCCTGCTGGTAGCGCGGCACCTGCACCGACGGATCGAGACGGAGCGTGTCGCGCCCCTCATTGAACTGGCGCGCCTTGGCGTCGAGTTCATCCAATTGGCGCAGCACCATTTGGCGGCCATTATGCTGGCGCATTTCCATCGAATTGCGTTTCAGCGCTGACCAGAAGCGATGCCACGGGTCCTTGTTCATCGCGCGGCGGATTTCGAAGCGATCCTCGGGCTCGCGGCCATGCTCCTTGACGAAGGCGGGCAGCACGCGCGTGTCATAAGCGCGCTTGTTGCCGGGGCCGAGCGTGGTCGCCATATATTTGTTGAAGTTCGCGAGGAAATCGAACCGCGCGGCCTCGTCATGGCTGGGCTCGGGGAACACTGCGTGGCGGGCGACCGCAGTATAAGGCGGGGCAACATCGATTTTGTCGGGTTGGGGCTTCATATCAGGCCATCCTTGGAGAGGCGTTCGATAACGGATTCATGCACCCGCAGGAAATGCTCGCGGTCCGGGATGGCGTGGTTGCCATCGGCATCAAGCAAGCCGTTGGCGGGCTGTACCTCGTGGCCTGCATAAATGGGGGCGAACAGTTCGAGCCGCTGCCGCGCGAGCTGGTTGGTCATGCCGGGCTTGCGGCGCTGGGCGCGCAGCGCGGCCAGGTCGATATCGGCGAAGGCGGTGAAGGTCTCGCCCGCATTGGATTCGCTCAGCACCTGGCCCTTGTAATCCACCACCATCGAATTGCCGTCGGCAGAGGCGAGCGGTAGCGCGGTGCCCTCAATCCCCGCTGTGTTGGCGCTGACGACATAAGCGATGTTCTCGAACGCGCGGGCGCGCTTCGCAATGGCTTTCGGCGTGGCGAGCGGGGAGCCGATTTCGGACGAGCTATGCACAAAGATCTCCGCGCCGCGCAGCGCATGGGCGCGAGCGATTTCGGGGTAGAGGATTTCTTCTGAGGCAATCGCCGAAAGATTGCCGATCTCGGACTTCGCCACCGGAAACACGCCATCGAGCCCATAGATATCGAGATATTTTGACCAGACATCATGCGGCGTTGGCGCAAACATCGAATTCAGGCGGCGATAGCGCACCACCACCTCGCCCGAGGGCGACAGGATCACGCTGGCCTGGAAATAGAGCCCGGGAAAATGCGGGTCACGCTCATAGGCATTGACCGCGAGGAACAGGTTCAGGCTCTGCGCGAGCTTGCCCAGCGCGGCATATTCCGGCCCGTCCATGTCAAGCGCTGCTTTCTCGGCAAAGTCGGGAACGGTGATGCGGCCGGGATAGCTGGTGAGCAGATATTCCGGCAGCACGGCGAGCCGTACTGGCGACCCACCATATTGCTGGATGAAGATGGTCGCAGACCGCAATTTGGGGCCGAGCGCTTCGATCATCGCCAGCATCTGCGCGGAAGCCTCGGCCCGATCAGCGCTGCGCTCGACCGACCGCGCGGTGAGCTGCATCGCCACGGCGGCATAGGGGGCAGGGGGCTTCACAATCCCAACACCCCCGGATTCATCCGCCCATCGGGATCAACCACGGCCTTGACCGCCTCCAGTATCGCCCAAGCCCCCGGATCGCTCCGCTCCTTCACCGGATAGGTGCGCCCGATTTGGAAATGAATGCCGTCCATCCGCCCGAAGATCGCGATGATCTCTGCCCGCAATTTCTCAACCAGCGCGCGGCCTTCCGCATTGGCGGGAAAGTCGCGCAGCTTGGCCAGGTGTGCCGCCTCGACGCTGTCCTTGTGCAGCGCTGCCTGCGCATCTGGCCAGTAGAACACCGGCTCGATCAGGAACCCCGTGGTCGCCACGGGCAGGAACATATAGCCCGCCCCGACGCCCAGCCGCTCCATTGCCACGGCATGCGCTTCGAACAGCGCGATCACCGCCTCGATCGTCGCCAGCGCCTTTGAATGGCGGACGATACCGTGCACCGGTACCCAGCGCTCGCCGCTGGGCCCCAGCATCGAATTGACCGGCGGGAAGGGATTGGCGCGCAACACCTTGGGGATCGTGTTCTCGACCTCGCGCCCGCCAGCTTGCGTGACAATTGCACGGATCGCCGCCATATCGGCGTCGGCGCTTGGCTGGTTGCGGCCTTCGGCAATCGTGTGGATCGAAAAGGTGGCGTCGTCGAGGAAGGAGCGTCCCGCCGCGACAACCTTCGCGCCCTCCTTCAACCCCTTCCAGAACCCGCCTTGCGCCTTCATCATCCCGACCAGCGCCTTGGCGTCGGCGCCCAGGCTGTCGCGCTTCATCCGCTGCGCCTGCAGGAAGGGATCGAAGCCGAAGCTTTCGGACGCGAAACCGGCGCGCGCAATCTCGCTCATCGCCGCCGTGAACTGCTCGGGCGTGTCGAAGGCGAAACTGCCATAAGCGAAATGGCTCGCTTCGCGGATCAGCGGCAGCGTGACATGCGCCTTGATCCCCAGCGCCCCGCAATCCGCCGCAAACAGCCCGGTAATGTCGGGCCCGAATGGGCGCAGCACGTCACTGCCGGTGCGCACGATGCTGCCATTCGCCAGCACGACATCGAAGCATAGCGCCGTCGCCGCGATCGATCCGCCCCGCGCGCCCCAGAACAGCCCGTTCTGGCTCATGCCGCCGCCGACACTCGCCCGGATGCCCGACAGCGTGCCCCAGAGCGGCGTGCGCAACCCCAATGGATGGAGCGTTTCATAGAGCTTGGCCCAGGAACAGCCGGCCTCCACCGTCACCGTCATGTCGGCCGGGTCGATCGTCAGGATGCGGTCCATCGCCGCCATATCGACCACCAGCGCCCCCGGCGCATCGGGCAGATAGCCCGAGGTATAGCTCATCCCGCCACCGCGCGGGACGATGGCGAGCCCGGCCTTGGCCGCAGCCTTCACCCCCGCCGCCAGCGTTTCGATATCGCGCGGGCGCAGGATCGCGATCGGGCGGTGGCCGATCGAGAACACATCCTGCCCGTAAAGCTCAAGCGATGCCGGATCGCTGAGCAGCGCGTCACCGCCAACCGCCGCCACGAGCGCGTCGAGCGTGGATATCTCAGCCAGCATGGCCATCCTCCGCGCCCAGTTGTGGATAGCGTCCGAGCGTCAGCAGAAGGGCGCCGCCAATCGCAAACATCGCGACCGCCGCCATCAGCATCAGATCATAGCTGCCCGTCCGATCGCGGACCACGCCATACAAGATCGGCGAAATCGCGCTGCCAATCCCGAATGGCATATAGAGCGCGCCATAGATCGCCCCGTAATTGGCCATCCCGAAATAGCGCGCCGCCAGGAAGGCGATCACGTCGCTCTCCGCCCCCGCCGCAAAGCCAAGCAGGAAACCGCCGGTCATGATGATGGACAGTCCAGCCGTATTCCCTAGCAGCAGATAAGCGGCGATCGCCGGCAGCAGCATCGCTGGAAAAGCAACGCCCGGCGCCCAGAAGCGGTCGAACAGCAAGCCCACCAGCACTCGCCCGGCGAGGATGCCGAGCGCCACCACACCGAGCACGCTGGCGGCATCCCCCGGCGTAAAGCCATGCAGCGCGACGATTTGCGCCATGTGGATGTGCGCCCCGCCATAAGCGAGCGCGATCAGCAGGATCGACAGGATCAGCACCCAGAAACGGTGGCCGCGCATCGCCTGGCGCAAGCTGAGCCCAATCAGCTGACCCTGGGCATCCGTCACACCCGCCGGACGCTCGTCAGCGCGCGGCTCGCGGAACCAGAGCAACGCGACGGGTAGCGCGATCAGCAGCGGGAACAGGGCGACGATCGGAAAGGCCAGCCGCCACCCGCCATAGCCAATCGCCGCGACCGCCACCTTGGGGACGATGATCGCGGCGAGCGAGGTGCCGATCAGCATGATGCCAAGCGCCAGCCCGCGATTCTTGGCGAACCACATGCTCACCGCGCGGCTCCAGGTAACCGGGGTCGATCCAATCCCGATCAGCCCCAGCACTGCCCAGAATGCCCACCAGCCGGGCAAGCTGCCGGGCACGAACCAAAAGGCGGCAAACACGATGATGAACCCGATCAGCGATCCGATCGCTACCGGGCGCACGCCGAACCGGTCGGCCATTGATCCATAAAGCGGCGCCAGCAGGGATGCGATGATGCCGAAGATCGTCACGCCGCCCGCGATCGCGGCGAAATCCCAGCCATATTCGGTGTGGATCGGCCCCATTACCAGCGGCAGGACGTTGAACGGCAACGGCGACGCCCCACAGGCGACGCCCAGCAACGATGCCGTCAGGACGCGCCAGCCCTTTTTGAATTCGCTCATGCGCCATGCTCCCGGCTGAGCTCAGCGAGCTCAAAGGTCGAGTCCATGTATCCGGACACGACGCCGCGAACATAGAGGAAATCGCCGTCAGCGCTCACCCACATGTCATAGGGCGGGTGGGCATTGGTCAGCCCGACAAAGGCGACATGGTGGCAATCAAAGGTTCCGGCCGGCACCGTGATGGTCTCGCGGCCAACATAGTCGAGCCCCGATCCGCTGGTCGTGATCATCGGCCCGGTCGCGCCCAGATGGTGCACCGAATGGAGCAGGTTGCGGCCGAAAAACTGCCGATGGCCGACGCCCTTGTGATAGGGGAAGGTCGACGCCAGCCAGCCATCGCCCTGCACCGCGTGGATGCCGAAGCCGCGGATCGGTCGCTCGATCGGTATCGATTGGCTGACCCTGCCTTCGTCGCGGGTCCAGCTTTCACAGGTCGCTTCGCTATCGGTGAAGCGGAACCAGCCTGTGCCCGTCACCGCACCTTCGCGCATGATGCGGACAAAGGCATCGTGCGGATGAAAATCGGGATGCACTGACAGCACAGAATCGCGCACCACATTCTGGTGGGCACCGTCGCCGCCGGTCAGCGTCATCTCGCAGTGCGCGGCCATTACCCGCAGGCCATCGGCACCGCGCGTGATCGACCAGTCTTCAAATCCCCACAGGGTGTTGGAGCCGGTCTTCCGATACTCGACCCGGCCACGCAGGCGGGGGATTGGCCGAAACGCGGTCATATAATGGCGCGATGATTGCGCTCGATCACGTTGATCAGCACATCGTCCGGGCCATAAAAGCTCATCTCGCGTGATCCTGGAACAAGGCTTGTTGGCGGGCACAAAATTTGCCATTGTGAGGCGTTTAGCCTGTCGACGAGCGGGTCCAGCGAAGGCATGTAAAACACGAGAACGCTCTCTCCGATGTTGACAGATCCGCGCTGTTTCCGAACGCGCGACAATTTGCCGCCGACGACCTGAAACAAGCCAATCATCCCGAATGGTGGACCTTCCACCTTTAATATGCGCGCGATGGTGGTGGCGCCCGCCGGAATGCCCAGCAATTGCCCAACTATCGGCCCGGTAAACTTGCCCGAATAAAATAGCTGATCGAGCCCCAAAAGGTCTCGGTAGAATGATGTCGCTACGTCAATGTCGCTGACGAACAGAGCGGTGCGGACAAGCCGGCTGATATCAAGCCCGCTAGCCGGTGCTTTGGCACCGGCAACGGATGCCGCCGCCAAGGCGGCACCCGTTATTCCGGTTAACACTTCGCGTCTGCCGATCGGGGACGTCAAAAGTTTACGCGCCCGCGAATGGTCCACATACGCGGGGGATTGAGATAGGTCGTATTCGACAAAGCCGATTGCGTGAATGCCTCATCAAAGCAATTGGTGCATTGCACGGACAATTGCCAAAGCTTGTTGGGCGCATTGAGGGCCAGTCCGGCATTCACCACCCATGCCGCTTGGCTAAAAGATCCCAACAGAAGCGCGCCGCTATTGGGGTTGGACGGGAAGGTGCCATTTGGCCCGGTAATTGATCCTGCGCGCAGGGACAGGTTGGCGGTCTGCACCTCCTGATCCGTATGATAACTGGCATTGACGGATGGGGTGAGCGAGTAACGGCCAATTGGGGCATCATAACTACCCCCGACGGCGATGGTAAAATCGGGCGTGCGTACCGGCGTTGCTATCGTGCCTTGCGCGGTGACGATGCCTACCCCGCATGCGGGGGCATTGTTGGCCGGTGTGCCCGCTGGTGCGGTATTTGGCGTTACCGGCACTTGACCGGCGGCTAACTGGCGTCGGCAATCGGCAAGCTGCCCCGCCACTGACTGCACGCCGAACTGGTCGAATGCCGGTGCGCGATTATTGATCGAATAATGATCATTTTGGTATCCGACATTGACGTACAGGTTCAGCCCGCGGGTCGGCACCAGCGTAAATTCCGCCTCAACGCCGGTATTTTTATAATCGGCGAAGTTTCTGGTGACAAAGCTCAGTACCCCGGTTGTCGGATTGATGATGCCCGCAGGGGTCTGAAGGTCGCTGACATCGGCGTGATAAACCGTGATGTTAGCCCTCAGTTTGCGGTTGAAAAATTCGGATTTGATGCCGCCCTCATAGCTCCAGATGGTTTCGGGCGTGAATGGAAGCACACCAGACGGCGCGGTGCCACGCGCATTCCATCCGCCGGATTTGAACCCGCGCGTCGCACTGGCGTATAGCAGGATGTCGTCATTAACCTTGTAGTTGATTGCAAAGCGCGGCGTCGTTTGCCCGGTTCGTAGGCGCAAGGGAATTGCAACGCGTGTTGGCACCGTGGTGCCATTTGCGGGGACGAAGAAATTGGGATCGAACAAGCAGCTCGCCGGTGGCGTTGCCACAGCGCACATTGCCCGCTGATCGATCAGGCTCAGCGTTTTGGTCTCGTCCGTATACCGGACGCCTGCGGTTAGCTTTAGCTTGTCGGTGATGTTCAGATCAGCCTGAACATAACCGGCAAATGCCTCGGTATTATTGTTGAGGACTCGGTCGCCAAGGAGCAATGATCCGCCGAAAACATCAGCAAAATCGGTGCGATTTTCCTCTTTGAGATAGTAGAAACCCGCGACGTAATCGATCCGATTGTCGCCAAGCTTTCCGTTCAGTTTCACTTCCTGGGTGAACTGATCAGACCGTGCATCGGTCAAGATGGTAAAGCCGCCGCGTGCAAAACCGCGAATTGGTGGGTTGGGCACGGCGACCGTCGGCCCCGAGCGCCCATCGAAGAAATCGATAGCAAATTGTTGAGTTTGGTTGACGAAGCCGGTGATCAGGGACAGCGTAGTATCGCGCGCAACGTCAAATTCCAGGTTTGATGTGACCAAATTGGTCGCCGATTTGTTGCCCAGCCCAAAATTGGCCTTACGACCGCGGACGCCCAAGCCAGCAAAATTCGCAGCACCGGGAACCTCGCTTAGGCCGGTCGCCGAAAACCGGCCATTGCAGTTGGCAGGATTTGACGGGTCGCAGTCAAAGTTCAGGATGTTCTCGCCATCGGCCTGAATGAAGGCATAGCTGGCATTCCAGCGTACGTTGGGCGACAGCTCCCCATAAAGGCCTACTCTTGCCCCGAACCCGTCATCGTCGTTTAGCCGTTGGCGGGTGATGTTGTTGATCGTGTAGCCGTCGTCATCTTGCCAATAGCCAGAAACCTTGACCTGAAACGAATCGTTAACGGGGAGATCGACCGACCCACGGAAAAGTTTCCGATTATAGGCACCGTACCCGCCTTCCAGATAGCCGCCAAATTCTTTGCCAGGCTTGCGCAAGATCACGTTGATCGCGCCGCCTGTCGTGTTCCGGCCAAATAGCGTGCCCTGAGGGCCGCGCAGTACCTCAACCCTTTCGACGTCAAACAGGGCGAGGTTGTTGGCGCTTTGACGCGAGAGGAAGACGTCATCGACATAGGTGCCCACTGGCGGATCAAATGTTGCCAGCGATTCGGTATTGCCAAGCCCGCGCAGATAATAAGCGTTGGCTGACCCCAGCCCGGTATTATTCTGCGCAATCAGATTTGGTACCAGTTGGCCTAGGTCGAGCGCGCTGGAAATGCCGGCCGTTCGCAGTTGGTCTGCGGAAAATGCCGAAATGGCAATCGGCACGTCCTGGATATTCTCACTTCTGCGCTGCGCGGTGACGACGATATCGGTAACGCCTATATCCCCGTCTGCGGCGGTTTCAGTGCTGGTCCCCGACGAATCACGGGATGTCTGGGCAATGGCCGGTGCGGCGACCAGGGTTGCCGAAATTGCGGTCGTTAGCGCAAACTTCCATTTCATCGTCTGGTTTCCCTTAAAAGCGTTGGTTGAGACGTCCCTGTGATCTGCTCGTTCGATTGTTATTTGTCCGGACAAATTTTCATGTATCAATCGGCATGTCAAGCCGGGTCGAATTGAAAGGATCGAACTGAAATGGAGGACATGGCGTATCGCAGCCTGGTCTATGCGCACCTGCTGCTGTTCGTTCTGTGGCTGGGCGGTGACGTGGGGGTGTTCGTGCTGGGCCAGCATTTCCGCAAACGGCAAAGTTATTCGCTCGACCAGCGACTCGCGCTGCTGAAGCTGTTGGTCGCGGTCGATATGGGGCCACGCACGGCCTGGGCGCTGATGGTACCCTTGTCGCTTAGCGTGGCGACAGCTGGCGGTTGGATTGCGCTGCCTACCTGGTTGGTCATCGCGGCATGGGGCGCGGGCCTGGCCTGGCTGTTGCTGGTGTGGGATTCGCACATCCATGATCAAACCCCGCGCGCCGCGCGCAATCGGCGGATCGAAGCGTGGATCAAATATGCCATCACCGGTTTCTATCTCTGGCTGGGCGCGGCCTCGCTGTTGACTGGCGCGCCGATCGCCATGCCATGGCTTGCGTGGAAGGCGCTGCTGTTCGGGTTGATCTTTATCGCGGCGATCCTGATCGATCTGGCGTTCAAGCCAGTTGGCCCGCAGCTTGGTCGGTTGATCGCCGAAGGATCGTCAGACGCGACCGAGATTCCCTTGCGCCGGACGATGGACCGTACCCGCATTTTCGTGCTCATGGTCTATGCGCTGCTGTTCATCACGGCCTGGCTTGGCGTCGTTAAGCCAAGTTAAGCAGCGGGCAAATCCACTTTACGACTTGACGTGACAAAGTTGTCCGGACAAATCTGATTCCATGACGGGGCGATCATCTATTGGCGCGGCCATGGGGCTGACAAGCCTGTTGTTTGTCCCCGGCTCAACACCCGCGCGCTTTGCCAAGGCGCTGGGGAGCGACGCTGATTTGATCTGCATCGATCTCGAAGATGCCGTGGCATCGGAGAGCAAAGCGGCGGCAAGGGCAGCGGCGATCGGCGCGATTGGCCCGCGCGTTGCCATCCGCATCAATGGCGTGACTACGGACGATGGCATGGTCGATCTGCACGCGCTGGCCGCCGCACCTGGCTTGCCCGACCTGGTGCTACTCCCCAAGGTGGAATCCGCCGACGAGATCGCGATTGCCCGTCGCCACCTGCCTGATGCCGCCTTCGTGCCCTTGATTGAGACCGCGCGCGGTCTCCGGTTGGCGCATCACATTGGTCAGGCGCCCGGCGTGGTTGCGATGATGTTCGGCGGGGGCGATCTGTCGGGCGAACTGGGTGTCGCGCTGGCTTGGGAGCCGCTGGCGGTGGCGCGCGGCTTGTTCATTCTCGCCTGTGCCGAGGCCGGCGTGCCCGCGATCGACGTGCCCTGGATCGTGCTGGACGATGCGACAGGGCTGGCGGACGAGGCACGGCGTGCGCATGCGATTGGCTTTCAGGCCAAGGCAGCGATCCACCCCGCCCAGCTGGAGGCGATCCACGCGGCGATGCGCCCATCGGCTGACTTGGTCGAGGAAGCGCGTGCAGCGCTGGCGGCCTATGAAGCCGCTGGCGCGCGCGCCATTCGCTATCAAGGCCGGATGCTGGAGGCGCCAATCATTCGCCGCTATGCCCGGATCATCAACATGGCCAAAGCGAGGGAGCTGACATAATGCGTGACGGCGTGACAGAGGTGGCCCCCGGTCGCTTCCGTGAGAATTACGGGCGGTCCTATGAGGATTTCGTCGTCGGCCACATCTATGAACATCGCCCGGGCCGGACGATCACTGATGCCGACAATGTCTGGTTCACGCTGCTGACGATGAACACCCATCCAGCGCATTTCGATTATGAATTCGCCAAGAAAACCGAGTTCGGCAAACCGCTGGTCGCGTCGCCGCTGACGGTCGCGATGATGGTGGGGATGAGCGTCTCGGACGTCAGCCAGAAGGCCGTCGCCAATCTTGGCTGGGACAATATCCGCCTGACCCACCCGCTTTTCCCCGGCGATACGCTCTATGCCGAAAGCGAAGTGCTGGAAAAACGTGAATCGAACTCGCGCCCCGAACAGGGCATCGTCACGGTGAAGACGATCGGCAAGAACCAGCACGGCGATATCGTCTGCACCTTCAGCCGCACAATGCTGATCTGGAAGCGGGGCTTTGGCCCCGTTGATGACTGAGGAACCAAATATGGCAAGCGCCCTGGACATGATCCGCCCCCCGATCGACATCGACGAGGAAGCCGCCCTGCTCGAAGCGATTGATCGCTGGATCGAGCGCGAGGTGCGCCCCGTCGTGATGAAATATGATCATGACGATATCTGGCCGGGCGAACTTGTCGATCAGATGGTCGAAATGGGCCTGTTCGGCGCGACGATTGGCAAGCAATATGGCGGGCTCGGCTTGCCGGCGGTCACCTATGCCAAGATCGTCGCGCAGATTTCGTCCTATTGGATGGCGATTACCGGCATCTTCAATTCGCACCTGATCATGGCGGTCGCGGTCGAAAAATTCGGGACCGAGGCGCAAAAGCAGCTTTGGCTCCCCAAATTCGCCAGCGGCGAAATTCGCGGCGGCCTGGCGCTGACCGAACCAAATGCCGGCACCGACCTGCAGGCGATCCGCACGACGGCAGTGCGCGACGGTGACGATTATGTGATCAACGGCACCAAGACCTGGATCTCGAATGGCATCAAGGGCAGCTGCTTCGCGCTGCTGGTGAAAACCGACCCAAAGGCGGACCCGCGCTACAAGGGGATGAGCCTGTTCATTGCGCCGAAGCAGGAAGGCTTCACCACTGGCAAGAAGTTTGAAAAGCTGGGCTATAAGTCGATTGATTCAGCCGAGCTGATCTTCGACAATTATCGCCTGCCTGCGGCCAACCTGATCGGCGAACGCGAGGGGCAGGGGTTTTTCCAGGCGACCGGCGGGCTTGAGCTTGGCCGCATTAACGTTGCGGCGCGCGGCGTAGGGCTCGCCGAGGGCGCGCTCAGGCTCGCCACCAACTATGCGCAGGTCCGCGAAACCATGGGCAAGCCGATCGCCGAGCACCAGGCGATCCAGCTCAAGATCGGCGAAATGGTCACCCGCGCCCGCGCCGCGCGCCTGCTCACCTTCGATGCGGCAGAAGCCTATGATCGCGGTGAACGCTGCGACATGGAGGCTGGTATGGCGAAGTTCTTTGCCTCCGAAGCAGCGGTTAAGAATGCCGAAGAAGGCATGCGCATCTTCGGTGGCTACGCTTATTCGAAAGAATATGAGATCGAGCGTTATTACCGCGATTCGATGCTGATGTGCATTGGTGAAGGCACCAACGAGATGCAGCGGATCATCATTTCCAAGCAATGGGTGAAGCGGAATCCCGCATGACCAATCCGTTGCGCCTTCCCCTGACCGGCTATCGTATCCTGTCAGCCGAGCAATATGGCGCCGGTCCTTATGGCACGATGTTCCTGGCGCAATTGGGGGCGGAGGTCATCAAGATCGAACCGCCCAAGCAGGGCGACACCGCGCGTGCCGTCGGCCCCCATTTTCTGCGCGAGGGGGAAAGCCTGTATTTCCAGAGCTTCAACCTCAACAAGAAGTCGGTGACCCTCGACCTGACGGCGCCAACGGGGCAAGCGGTGTTCCGGCGGCTCGCGCAAAATGCGCATGCCGTCGCCAACAACATGCGCGGCGACCTGCCCGACAAATTGGGGCTGACCTATGCCGCCTTGGCCGAAATCAACCCGGCGATCGTGTGCGCACATCTGTCCGCTTATGGCCGTGACAATGATCGCGCGAAATGGCCGGGCTATGATTATCTCATGCAGGCCGAGGCGGGCTTCCTAGCGCTGACCGGCGAGCCGGAAGGGCCCCCGGTGCGCTTCGGTCTGTCGATGGTCGATTTTATGACGGGCACGATGATGACGATCGGCCTGCTCGCCGCGCTGATTGAAGCGGCAAGGACCGGCACGGGGCGCGATGTCGATGTTGATCTGCTGTCTGCGGCCGTTCATCAGACCAGCTATCCGGCGGTCTGGTACATGAATGAGGGCGATGTCACGCCGCGTGCCCCGCGCTCTGCCCACCCGTCGGTCACGCCGAGCCAGATGTTTCGTACCGCCGATGGCTGGATTTTCGTGATGGCCCAGCTCCCCAAATTCTGGGCGATCCTGACAGGCAAGATCGACCGCCCTGACCTTGCCAGCGATCCCCGCTTTGCCACGCCTGCCGACCGGCTCGCCAATCGCGAAACGCTGACGACGGTGCTGGATGCGGTGTTCCAGCAACAATCGACGGCCCATTGGCTCGGCGTCTTGCAAGGCCATATGCCAGTATCGGCAGTCAATCCACTCGACGCCGCGCTCGACAATCCGTTTCTTCGCGAAACGGGGATGCTCGACACGGTCGCCCATCCCGACAGACCCGAATTGCGCGTGCTCGCCAATCCAATCCGGCTGGATGGCGAACGCTTGCCCAACCGGGCTGGGCCGCTGCTCGGGGCAGATACCGCGTCAGTGCTGGTCGAGGCGGGCTATAGCGTCGCCGAAATCGCCGATCTGAAAGCTAGCGGCGTCATCTGATGGCCAAGCTTACCGGGATCACCGTCGTCGATCTGACGCAGTTCCTGCCGGGGCCAATGATGACCATGATGCTGGCCGATCAGGGCGCGGAGGTTATCAAGGTCGAGCCGCTGGCGGGCGATCCGGCACGGTTGCAGGCGCCGTTCGAGGCTGGCCAATCGGTGTGGTTCCGAAATCTCAATCGCGGCAAACGCAGTATTGCGCTCGACCTGAAAGGTGACGAGGGCAAGGCCGCGTTGTGGGCGTTGATCGAGCGCGCCGATATTGTGGCAGAGGGCTTCCGCCCGGGCGTGATCGATCGGCTCGGTTTCGGCTATGCAGCGGTCGCGGCCCGCAACCCCCGCGCCGTTTATTGCTCAATCAGCGCCTTTGGTCAGACGGGGCCGCTCGCCCACCACCCCGCGCATGACATGGCCGTTCAGGCCCTGGCCGGCTTCCTCTCGGTCAATGACGGGGCCAATGGCACGCCGGTTGTTCCGGGTGTTCCTTCGGCAGATATGGCGGCGGGGCTGACGGCATTGTCGGCCGTGCTGATGGCGCTGATCGGTCGCGAAAAGACCGGGCGGGGCGACTATATCGACATCGCCATGTATGATGCGATGCTGCCCTGGTGCGCGCATATCGCTGGCGATGCCATCGCCGGGGGGGCGCCACCACGATCGTTGGCACAACGCTCGCTGGGGGGGGGCGGCGTTCTACAATGTCTATCGCACCGCAGACGGTCGCCACATTGCACTTGGCGGGCGCGAGATGAAATTCGTGGCCAATTTGCTGACCGCGCTGGGGCGTAGCGACCTGATCCTGATCGCCGAGGCCCCGGCAGGCGAGCAGGGCGTGCTTATCAGCTTCCTGAAAGAGACGTTCAATCAGCGGACGCGCGATGAATGGGTCGCGTGGTTTGCGGACAAGGACGTCGCCTTCGCGCCCGTCCTTGATTTTGCCGAGGCGCTTACTGCGCCGCAGATCGCCCATCGCGGCTTGCTGGTCGAGCATGACGGCGCGCACCAGATTGCGCCCGCGATCCGCTTTGCCGATGACGATTGGCAAGCGCGCTCCGCCCCCGAACTGGGCGCGCCCTGAGCGATGGCCTCAGCGCTCAACCTCGATATGCATGGCGTAAGCGAAGCGATCGCCGGGGTGGTGGCTGGCGGAAATCTCGATCACCCGACCATTGTCGTCGCGGTAGCAGCGCAAGATCCGCAAGCAAGGCGATCGCCGCGAAATGCCAAGCGCCTGGGCGATTTCCGCGCTGGCGGCCACCGCCTGAATATCCTGCGTCACCTGCGCGATCGTGATTTTGCCGAGCCGTTCGAGCTGCTTGAACAGCGTGGGTTCGCGAATGTCGATGGCATCGGCAATGTTGGCGAGCGCGGGATGGATATAGGCTTCAGTAAAGGCGATTGGCTTATCGACGCCACTGCCCGATCGCACGCCGTGAAACCGCGCCCATTTGCCCGTCGTCTCGCCATCAATCTGTTCGGCCAGCTTGCGCGGCAACGGAACGCTGCCGTCCCGCTTGAACGCCACCTTGGTATCGCGCGCATATTGCAGAATTTCGCCAACGTTCGACAAGGGCTGGTGGAGCGCACCGCCGCGCGCCGCCGCCGGCTGAATGACCGTGCCGGATCCACGTTTGCGCTGGATCAACCCTTCAGTCTGCAAGGTGCGCAGCGCCTCACGCACCGTAAAGCGGCTGACGCCATAGCGCGCGCAGAGCACGCTTTCGGTTGGGAACTGATCAGTCAACGGCAAGTCGCCGCCCAGAATTTGCCCGCGCAGGTCGTCGGCGAGTTCGAGGTAACGGGGCTTGCGCGGTTCAGCGCGGGGCTTGGTGACGGTTTGCACCGACAAGGTGTCTCTCCAGTTGTCCGGACCGAATGTCGTGGTTGAACATAGCCTAATCGGGCAGCTTGCACAGCATTTGCTGCGTCCGGTCAATACGGCCACGCGGGCAAAGGCCCGGCTGCATTTACTTGACTGGATGGGCTGTGTGGCGGGCGCGCGGCGGAGCGAGGTGGCAGTTGCGCTGGGCGGCGTTCAGGGCGGGGCGCTGGTCACATCGGCGTTCCTTGGTAATGTGCTGGAGATGGATGATGTCCACCGGGCGGCCTTGCTCCATCCCGGGCCCGTTATCTGGCCGGCGGCACTGGGCAGACCGTCCGCATCAATCGACGATATGCTCGCCGCTTCAGTGCGCGGCTATGAAGCAATGGTCGCGGTCGGCGCGAGCTTTGATGCGCAGCATTACGCGCAATATCACCCGACGGCGACCGCCGGGGTTATCGCTGCTGCCGCCTGCGAAGCGAGCAGCGCGTCGTCCGATCCTTTGATCATCGCCAACGCCATGGCGCTTGCCGCGTCGGTCAGTGGCGGGCTGTGGCAGACCCGGCACAGCACCAACATGGCCAAGCAATGGCATGTCGCCAACGCTGTCGAGACCGGGCGTTCGGCCGCCAGCTTTGCGCTCAGCGGCATCACCGGCCCGCTTGATATCCTCGAAGGCGTGCAGGGCCTTTACGCTGCGACTTGCCTGAACCCGATGCCGATGGTTTTCAACAACGGCTGGCGAATCGATGAGGTCAGCTTCAAGCCCTGGGGCGCCTGCCGCCATGCGCACCCGGCAATCGATGCCGCGCTGGCGTTGCGCGCGCGCGGCACCCTGGCCGGGCCGATCGATGTCGAGACCTATGCCGATGCGCTGACCTTTTGCGACCGGCCCGATCCGACGACGCCGCATCAGGCCAAATTCTCGCTCCAGCATGCCGTCGCTGTCGTCGCCGCGCGCGGTGTCCCGACCCTCGCCGATTTCGAGCCTGATACGATTGCCTTACTGGCGGACGCCCGGGCGCAGGTGAGGGTGCACGAGAATGCAGCGATCTCTGCGCGCTACCCGGCGCATTTCGGCGCAACGGTGCGTGCGGGCGGCGATGAGGAAGCGTTGATCGACACGCTCGGCGATCCGGAACGGCCGCTGTCGGGTGACGGCGTCATCGCCAAGGCACGCGCGCTCTTCGCCTGGGGGCAGCTGAGCCCAGAGCAAGCCGACCGTGGCGTGACGCTCGCCCTTGAGGGGGACGATCCCAGCGCCATTGTGCGCTGGCTGGACGATATTTTGTGAGCGCCACCGCGGCCCTGCTGGATTTCGTGCGCGCGCACCATGTGCTGCCCCCAGAGACGCGCGCCGATGCGGCCCGATTGCTTGCCGATACATTGGCGGTCGGCGCGGCGGGATCGACCGCACCGGGCGCAGCAGGCGTTCTGGCGGCAGCGATGGGCTGGGGGGCGGGCGAGGACGCCAGACTGATTGGATCTTCGGGACGACTCCCCGCTGCAAGTGCTGCCTTCGTCAATGCGTTTCGGATCCACTGCCTGGAATGGGATGCGGTGCATGAGCCCGCGGTTGTTCATGCCCTGTCTGTCGTCACTGCCGCGCTGGGCGCGAGTATTGATCGGATGGGCGGCTGCGATCCTGAAACGGCGCTGGCCGGACTGGCGGTCGGGGTCGATGTAGCGAGCGGGCTTGGTATCGCCGCGACTTCTCCCCTCAAATTCTTCCGCCCCGCCACTGCCGGGTGCATCGGTGCCGCGATGGCGGTCGCCCGGATCGAGGGAGTTGAGCCGCTGGAAGACGTGCTCGGTCTGGCCAATAGCTTTTGTGCCGGGACAATGCAGGCGCATGTCGAAGGGTCAATCGCCCTGCCGCTGCAGGTGGCCAATGCTGCTCGGTCAGCGATAATGGCCGTCGATCTGGCCAAGGCCGGACTGAGCGGCCCGCATGATGCACTGGAGGGGCCGTTCGGCTATTTCCGGTTGATCGATGACGGCCAATTGGTGACCTATACCCACCAGATTGGCGCGCGGTGGCTGATTTCAGAGGTGTCCACCAAGCCCTATCCTTCGGGCCGCGCCAGCCATGGCGCCCTGGGGGCGATTGCAGCGTCCGGGGTTGCGCCGGACGATATCGCCTGGATCGAGCTGTTCGCGCCACCGCTGATCAAGCGGCTTGTCGGGCGGCCCTTCACTAGCGAGATGACTCCAGCCTATGCGCGGCTGTGCTTGCCCTTGCTGTCGGCGCTGATGCTGACCGATGGTTGCATCGACCCCCGCCGTTTCATGGCCGCGACCTTTGCCGATCCGGCCATCGCCGATCTGGCCGGGCGGATCATCGTGAACGATGATGGTACGCCAGATCCCAATGCGCTGTCGCCACAGCGAATGGTGGTTACGCTGAAGGACGGCACGACGATTGAGCGCACAATCCCGGCGACACTGGGAAGCCCGGACGCGCCGCTGAGCGCAGAGCAGACCGCCGCCAAGCGCGATCTCGCTGCGTTGCTCGCGCCGGGTGCCGATCCCCGCCTATTCGATTCACCGATCGCCTGGTTCACGGAGCCTGCATGACCTTCCCGACGTATTTCGAAGCCTTTGACGCCCGACAGATGCTCGCCGATTACCCGATCGGCGACGCCTTCACTGCGCGCTATACGGGGATGAGCCGCGACGAACTCCGCAGCCTTCAGGAAGCGCAATTCACCCGGCTAATGACGCGCGGCTGGGAAATCCCCTTTTACCAGCGGCTCTGGGGCGCGAAAGGGATCGAGCCGGGCGACATCCGCAGTCTCGACGACATCACCAGGCTCCCCGTCTATGACAAGACCGACCTGATGGCCTCGGTCGCCGCCCAACCACCCTATGGCGATTTCGCCGGGCGTGGGGCGGATCCCGTTATCTTCCACACGACAAGCGGCACCACTGGTCGGCCGCAACCTTTGCTCTTCGGCCCCAAGGGTCGCGAGATCACCAACCTGCTCGTCGGGCGCATGTATCGCTGGCAAGGACTATCGCCGGCCGATGTCGTGCAGTCGGTCTATGGCCACGGCATGATCAATGGTGGCCATTATATCCGCGAGGCTGTTACCCATTTCACCAATTCGCTGTTCCTTTCGGCGGGCACGGGCATTGAGACGCGGAGCGCCAATCAGGTCCAGCTCATGGCCGATTTCGGCGTGACGGTGCTGGTTGGCTTTGTCGATTATATCCGCAAGCTTGCCGAGGTCGCGCGTGACACTGGTCTGCTCGATCAGATGCAGATCCGGATGATCTGTGGCCATCTCGGCACCGAGGATCGCGCCGCGACCGAAGCCGCGTGGGGAGGGGCCAAGGCGTTCGACTGGTACGGCGTCGGCGATACCGGCAGCATCGCCGGGGAGGGGCCCGAGCGCGACGGGCTCTATGTCTGGGAGGATGCGCAATATCTGGAGCTGCTTGATGTGGAGAGCGGCGCGCCGGTAGGCGTCGGCGAAACCGGCGATATGGTCGTCACCTGCCTGTTCAAGGACGACATCGCGCCGTGTATCCGCTTCAACACGCATGACATCACGCATGAGCTGACGGGCACCAACGCGACGGGTATGGCCTTTAAGCGGATCGCCGGGTTCAAGGGCCGCAGCGACAATATGGTCAAGCTGCGCGGCATTAATGTCTTCCCCCACGCGATCGGCTCTATCATCGAGAACCGCGCTGATCTGACCGGCGAATATGTCTGCCGCCTGGTCCGCGATCCCGCCACCCAGCGCGACGACATGCTTGTGATCCTCGAAAGCCGGGGCGGCAGCGACGCCGGCGAACTCGCCAGCCTGCTGCGCCAGGGGTTGGGGGTAGAAGTGGCAATCGCGCTTGAGGCACCCGGCGGCACCGCGACCCTCACCCAGATTGATGTCCGCCAGAAGCCGATCCGGCTGATCGACGAGCGCGGGCTGTGAGGGCGCTTCCCAAAATCCTCCCCGGCACGGGGAGGGGGACCGTCCGAAGGACGGTGGAAGGGGCGGGCCACCAGGCGAAGCCTCTGGGGCGGCCCCCCTCCGTCAGCGCTTCGCGCTGCCACCTCCCCGTGCCGGGGAGGAATTAGATGATCGACTTTGACGATCTGGCGGCCCGCAATGCGCCACTGGGTGCCTTTGTCGATTGGGACAGGGGCGCGACGGGCGGCGAGGGGGCGCTGGCGGGCATCACGATCGGCATCAAATCGAACATCGCCGTCAAAGGGCTCCCCTGGACCGGTGGCATGGGCACCCGGCGCGGCATCATTGCGACCCGCGACGCGGCAGTCGTGGCACAATTGCGCGCGGCCGGCGCGATCATCCTCGGCAGCCTCAACATGCACGAAGCCGCGCTTGGCGCGACCACCGACAACGTGTTTTACGGCCGCACGCATAATCCGCATCGTTATGGCTACACCCCCGGCGGTTCCTCGGGCGGCAGTGGTGTGGCGGTGGCTGCCGGCCTGTGCGACGTTGCGCTCGGCACCGATACGCTGGGATCGGTCCGCATCCCGGCGGCCTATTGCGGCGTGTGGGGGCTGAAGCCGACGCTTGGCGCGGTGAGCGATGACGGGCTCGTCCATCTCGGCACGGCCTTTGATTGCATCGGCCCGCTCGCACGCGACCTCGATTTACTGCAGCGGGTCTGGGCGGTGATGGCCCCCGGCCAGACCGACGAGAGACCCTTCACCCGCCTGCTGACATTGGCGGATATCGATCAAGTGCCGATCCAGCCCGCAGTTGACGCGGGTTATCAGCGCGTGCTGCACGCGATCGGCCTGCCCGCCGACCTCTTTCGGCTCGACGACCCGCTGTCCGCGATCCGCATGGCCGGGCTGATCGAGTCGGTGAACGAGCTGATCGGCGATCTCGGGGAGGCCCGCCACGGTCCGCTGGTGTCAGACGAGCTAAAGTTCGTGATGACAGCCGTCGGCGCGTTGCCGCCCGCGCCCGATGTCATCGCCCGCACCCGCGCCACCCTGGTTGCAGCACTCGGCGACGACGGTGTCCTCGTCATGCCCACCGCGCCGCAATCGGCCTTCCCGCATGGCGCGCGCGCGCCCGTTACCCAGGCGGATTTCACCAGCATTGCCAGCGTCGCCGGGCTGCCCGCGCTGGCCCTCCCGGCGGGTGTCGATGCCGATCATCTGCCGGTCAGCGTTCAGCTCGTCGGCCCAGCCGGCAGCGAAACACGTTTGATCGCGCTCGCTCGCTGGATCGAAGCGACGATCAACGGCTATGCCCCACCCCGATCCTAAAGGAGACGCGCGATGCGAATTATCTGCCTGTTCAACTTGAAGCCTGGTGTCGATTCGGCAAGCTATGAAACCTGGGCCCGCAATGGCGACATCCCCGCCGTCAACGCGCTGGGATCGGTGACCAGCTTCACGGTCCATAAGGCAACCGGCCTGTTCGGGTCGGACGCCAAGCCGCCTTATGATTATGTCGAAGTGATCGACATCACGGGCATAGACAGTTTTGTCGCCGATGTGACGACGCCCGAGTTCCAGGCGCTCGCCGCGCCTTTTCGCGATTTTGCCGATGACCCGATCTTCATCCTGACCGAGGATCTGTGATGCGTTTCGCCGGCAAGACCATCGTCATCACCGGATCGGGCCGCGACAAAGGGCTCGGCCAGGCGATCCTGCAACGCTTCGCCGATGAAGGCGCGAACTGCGTCGTCAGCGATTATGAGATTGGGGATGCCGCGCAGGCGGTGGCGAAGGAACTCAGCGATCGTGGCGCGCCCGTCGCGACCATCGCCTGCGACGTCTCGTCTGCCGCCCAATGCCAGGCGCTGGTGCAGAGTGCGGTCGATGCATTCGGCAGCATCGACATCTTCGTCAACAATGCCGGGATCGGTTTCATGATGAAGCCGTTTCTGGAGGTCGTGCCCGAAGATTGGGACAAGGTCATCGCGGTCAATCTGTCCGGCGCTTTCTACTGCACCCAGGCCGCCGCCAAGGCGATGGTGGCGCAAGGTAAAGGTGGCCGCATCATCAACATCGCGTCGCAAGCCGCCAAGACCGGCTTCCCCCATCTGCCCGCTTATGTGTCCTCCAAGCACGGCATGGTCGGCCTCACCCGCGCCAGTGCCGTCGAACTCGGCGCGCACGGCATCACCGTCAACGCGGTCTGCCCCAATCACGTCACCACCGGGCTTGGGGCCGAACAGAACGCCTATTTCTCCAAACTGCTCGGCTTTGAGAGCGTCGAGGCGTATCTGAAAAATATGGCCGCCAAGAACCCAATGGGCCGCCCCGGCCTCGCCAGTGACACGGCCGGCGCCTGCGCGTGGCTCGCCAGCGACGATGCCTTTTATGTGACCGGCGAGGCGATCAACGTTTCGGGCGGGGAGGAAATGCACTGATGCGCCCCATGCTGAACGAAGAACGCATAGACTGGCCCAACGACGCGAAAATCGCGCTCAGCATTGTCGTCAATGTCGAGGAAGGCAGTGAGATGACGGTCGCGCGCGGCGACCGGGGGATGGAGCCGGTCGATGAGCTCGGCATCCACATCAAGTCGCCGATCCGAAATTACGGCAATGAGAGCAATTACCTTTACGGCATCAAGGCGGGCGCGCCACGCATCGTCAAGCTGCTGCGCGAACACGATATCAAGGCGAGCTGGACCGTCGCCGCGCTCAGCCTCGAAAACCACCCGGAGATTGCCGCTGCCATCCGCGATCTCGGCCATGAACCCGTCAGCCACGGCTATCGCTGGGTCCATCAGTTCAAGATGGACGAAGCGGCTGAACGCGACTTCATCCGCAAGGCGGTGGCCTCGATCGAAGCGACCACGGGCACGCGGCCCTATGGCTGGCTGTCGCGCTATTTCCACACCGACAATACAAGGCGCCTGCTGATCGAGGAGGGGTTCGACTATCATATGGACGATTATTCGGGCGACATACCCTTCTGGGATCGCACCACCGTCCCCGGCAGGCCGATCGCCATTGTGCCCTATCAGCTTGACGACAACGACATGAAGATGTGGACTGATCCCGCCTATACCCCCGCCAACTGGCTCGATTATGCCAAAACGTGCTTCGATCAGCTCTATCGCGAGGGCATGGAGGGCAATCCCAAGATGATGTCGCTCGGCCTGCATCTACGCATCATCGGCCGGCCCGGCCGGATCTGGGCGTTCGAGGCCTTTCTGAAGCATGTCCGGGCGCATGACGGCGTCTGGGTCGCGACTCGACGCGAGATTGCACAGCATCTCGCCAAGGTTGATCGGGCATGAGCACCAACACCCAATCCTCCCCGGCACGGGGAGGGGGACCGCGGCGCGAAGCGACGGGGTGGAGGGGGCGGGCCGCAAGCACAATGCAGGTGGAGACCCCCCTCCACCGCTTCGCGGTCCCCCTCCCCGTACTGGGGAGGATTTGATGCTCCGCCTCGAAACCCAGGGCGCCGTCGCCCATCTGATCATCGACCGCGCGGCTAAGCGCAACGCGATCACGCAGGCGATGTGGGAGCAATTCCCGCCGCTCATCGCGCAGGCAATGACCGACGATGCGGTGCGCGTGATGATCCTGCGTGCGGCAGAGCCCGGCGCCTTTTCCGCCGGGGCCGATATTGCCGAATTCGGTACCGGCGCGACTGATCCTGCCTGGCGCGCCGCCAATCAGGCCGCCATCGCCCGTGCGCAGATCGAACTTACCCTCGCGCCCAAGCCCGTCATTGCCTTTATCGAGGGCGATTGCGTCGGCGGCGGCTGCGGGCTGGCGCTCGCCTGCGACCTGCGCGTCGCGACCGCCAACGCCAGGCTGGGGATCACCCCCGCCAAGCTCGGGCTGGTCTATTCGCTCCACGATACCAAGCTGCTGGTCGACGCCGTCGGCCCGTCACAGGCCAAGCGCATCCTGTTCACCGCCGGGCTGATCGATGCAGATGAGGCGCTGCGGATCGGCCTTATCGACATGCTCGGTGACGATCCGATCCCGCTCGCTGAGACGATCGCCGCCAACTCGCCGCACACCGCGCGCGAGGCCAAGGCGATGGTCCGCCGCATTCTCAACGGCCAGGCACATGATGATGCCACGACCAGCGCGCTGTTCGCCGATGCGTTTATCCAGCCCGATTTCGAAGAAGGGGTCAGCGCCTTCCTCGCCAAGCGAAAGCCGGTGTTTTGATGAGCGATTTCCTCACCCATGGCCGCATCATCGGCGGGCTAGCGACAGTGCCCGATCTCGCCGCCAGCCTGCGCGATTATCACGACCGGCTCGGGCTCTCGGTCGTCGAGCAAGGCGCGCTGTCTGCTGATCTCGCCGCGAGCTGGGGCTGCGCTGCCAATGCCGGCTCGCCCTTCGCCACGCTTGCGCCCGTGAGCGGCGCGCCCTGTTATCTGCGGTTGGTGCAGCAGCCGCTCGATCCAGGCTTCGTGCCGACCCGCACTTATGGCTGGGCTGCGTTTGAGATCACCGTGCAGGACGTATTCGGCTGGCCGGACAAGCTGGTGGGCAGCGGCTTCGATATCATCGGCCTGCCGAGGGAGATCCCCGGTCTCCCCTATTTCGTCGCGATGCAGATGCTGGGGCAGGGCCGTGAGATGATCTATCTCAACGAGGTGCGCGAGAACACGCCGACCTCTGATCTGCCGCCCGCCAAGTCGTCGGTCGATCATCTTTTCATCGTCATCCTAGCCGCGCCCGATCGCGCCGCGACCATGGCTTGGTATGCCGAGCATCTCGGGCTCGAGGAGGGCGGCGGCTATACGATTCCCTACACGATGATCAACAAGGCGTTCGGCCTGCCCGATACCCATATGACCTCGCTCAGCATGGCCCAAAAGGGGCGGCTACCGATCGTTGAGATCGATGATTATCCGAGCATCGCGACGGTGCGGGCGAAGGGGGAGGGGATGCTCCCGCCCGGCAATGCCTTGGTCACGCTTGCGGTGGATTCGCTGGATCGCCCGGGGCTTGATTTCATCACGCCACCGGTCGTTCGATCGAGTGCCTTTTATGCCAACCGCCGCACCGCGACGGTCATCGGCCCGGCCGGCGAATTGCTCGAACTGGTCGAGATCGGTTAGGGGATTAGCAGCGTCGATCCGTGCGTCTCGCGCCCCTCAAGATCGCGATGCGCCTGCGCTGCTTCCTCCAGCGGGTAGCGCTGGCCGATCGTCACCTTCACCTTGCCGCTGGCGATCATCTCCCACAGCCGCGCCGCACCCGCCGCGCGTTCTTCGGGCGTGGCGTAGTAATCGAACAGCGTGGGCCGGGTATTGTAGAGCGAGCCCTTGGTGGCGAGGATACCCAGCGCCACCCCCGTCACTGGCGCATCGGCATTGCCATAGCTGATGATGATCCCACGCCGCCCGGTCGAATCGAGCGAGGCGTTCCAGGTTGCTTGGCCGATGCCGTCATAGGTAACCCGCACGCCCGCGCCACCGGTGATGGCGCGCACCCGCGGCGCAATATCCTCATCGCGGTAGAGGATGATTTCCGCCGCCCCCGCCGCGCGGGCCAGTGCCGCTTTGTCTGCGCTGCCGACGGTGCCGATTACGTTTGCACCAAGCGCCTTGAGCCACTGGACCAGGATCAGCCCGACGCCGCCCGCCGCCGCATGGACGAGTACCCAGTCGCCCGGGTTCACCGTCGCGGCACGTTCAGCAAGGAACTCGGCAGTGCAGCCCTTCAGCAGCGCTGCGGCGGCGGTGTCGAAGTCGATCGTGTCGGGCAATTTAAACAGAGATGCGGCGGGCAGGTTGCGTTCGGTGGCATAGGCGCCGCGCTGCGGGCCGAAGGTCGCCACGCGGTCGCCCAGCGCGAAGCCAGTCACATCCTTGCCTATGGCGGTGATCACACCCGATGCCTCGAGCCCCAACCCACTCGGCAGCGCCAACGGATAGATACCGCGCCGGTGATAGGTGTCGATAAAGTTCAGCCCGACCGCGCGCGTTTCGAAACGCACTTCGCCCGGCCCCGGCGGCGGCAGATCGACATCAATCCACTCGATCACCTCGGGTCCACCCGTTCGGGCAAAAGTCGCTGCGCGTGCCATTAATCCGTCCTCGCCAGTTGTGCGCGATAGGCGCGCGCGATCAGCGGCAGCAGCAATAGCGGCACCAGCCCATAGAGCAACGGCACCGCCCCCACCGCCGCGCGCAGATTGGCCTCGCCAAACACGCGGGTGGAGAGCAGCCCGACCGTCGTCGGCCCCAGCCCAAGCCCGGCAATGCTGATCATCATGTAATAGAGCGACACGATCGTCGCGCGCGAAGCGCCCGGCGTGATGTCGAGCAAAGCGATGATCCCTGCCGCCGTTACCGTGCCAATGGCGACCGAACTGATCGCCAGCATCATGAAGGCGAGCGTCGGCGTCGGCATGAACAGCGGCACGGCGCTCGCCGGCAGCATCACCACAAAACCGATCATCAGCGCGCGGAACGCCGCATCGGGCGTGCCCGATTTACGCCACCGGTCGATGATCGCCCCTGCCGAATAGACCGTCGCCGGTCCGACGATCAGGATGATCAGCCCATTGATTAGCGCATAATCCTTCGCCTCCCAGCCATAGGTCCGGGCGAAGGCGGCGGGGTTGAAGCCTTGCGAATAGGCGATGATCGTCATTACGGCGACCAGGCTCGTCATCCCGCCAAACGCGCCGAAGCGCTTCGCGACCAGCGCGATCGTTGCCCCAAATCCGGCTGCCGCTTTATTTCCCGGTCCGCGCCGCCGCGGTGGTTCGGGTAGCAGCAAAAAGCCGATCGCAATCAGCAACCCTGGCAGGCCGACGGCCATGAAGGCGAATTGCCACGGTCGAAGCGCGCCGAGGAGGGGCAGGGTGATGCCTTCGGAAACCTTGGCCCAGCCCAATACCGCCGCGCCGATCAGCGAGGCGATGCCCGCACCCAAGGAGAGCGCGGCGGAATAGACCCCAATGGGCGTGCCGCGTTTTTCGGGCGGGAAGCTGTCGCTGATCATCGACATGGCGGAAGGACTAAGCGTCGCCTCGCCCACGCCCACGCTCATCCGCGCCACGAACAGCCCGCCAAAGCCGCGCGCTAATCCAGATGCGGCTGTGGCGAGGCTCCACAAGGTGATCCCCGCCGCCACGATCCAGGTCCGCCGTACCCGATCCGCCAGCCAGCCGAGCGGTACGCCGATTGTCGCGTAGAACAGCGCAAAAGCCGGGCCGAGGAGGTAGCCGATCTTCTCGTCGCTGAAGTGCAGGTCGGCCTTGATCGGTTCAATCAGCAGGCCAAGGATATAACGATCGACGAATGAAAAGACATAAGCCAGCGTCAACAGCGTGACCATTGTCCAGGCGGTACGCGTGCTGGGGTAGGAGGCCTCGGTCATGCTGTGCCCAAAATCTTGTAGATGACGATCAGGTTATCGTCGAAATCGACGATGCCAATCTCGCGGCCGATCCGGCCGTCCTTGGTTTTCAGCACTTCTTCGTCATAGACCGTCAACCCCAGCGCGCGGGCGCCCGCCATCACCGCATCGGGATTGTCGATTTCGAGCACGATTGCCGAACGGCGCGGATGCGGTAACGGGGCGATGTCGACGCCCTTCACCTCGGTCAGTGCCATCACGCGTTCCTGCGTCGCGGTCGAGAGCACGCAAAAGCGCATCGCCGCCTCACGCGGAACATCGAACACCGCATAGGAATAGCTGTCCGGGTTGGGCGGCAGCGTGAAGGTCACATCGAACCCCAGCACGCTCTGATAAAAGGTCAGCGCCCGCTCTAGATCGGCCACGACATGGTTGCCACGCTGGAACCGCACGCCGCTCACGAAACCCGCTCACTCACTTCGAAGAAATAGCCATCGAGATCGAAAAAGCTCGCCCCGACCATCGCCTGTTCCTTGCCGTCGAAACCGATGACGGTCCAGTCGCGCGGTTCGCAGTGGATGCGGCTGCCACCCTCTCGCGCGCGCTCAGTGGTCGCGCGGCAATTGCGTGCTGCCGCCACGAAGATCGGCGCGCCAAACGCGATTTGCGTCGGCAGCTCGGCGGGCGTTGCCATCGGCGGGTCGGTCCATTGCAGCAGGCCGATCATGCCGATCAAGTCGTCCGCGCATTTAAGGATGATCAGCCTGGTCTGGTCGCCCTTTTTGCCCGCCGCCAGTTGCGTGCCGGAAAGCGTGAAAGGCGTGTCCATCACGCGCGTCATGCCGAAAACGGCCTCGTACCAGCGCGCCGCCGCTTCGGCATCGCGGACCACCAGCGTTGTGCGTTTGATGATGTCAGGGCCGGTCATTGAATCAGCCATTGATCTTGGCAGCCTCGATCAGCAGCACTTGGCAATCGGCAATGCCCTCGCGCAGCTTTTTCACCTCGGCATAATCGGGAGAGTTCCAAAAGGCTTCCGCCGAAGCCTTGTCGCGCCACTCCGAAATCACCATCGACGCGCCTCCCTCAAAAACTTGGGCGCCGAAATCACCCTCGAGCAAGGTCGCGCCGGGTCCACGCAACACATATTTGCCGCCAAATTGCTCCACCAGCTTGGCGGCCGCCATGCCATAACCGTTGATGAAGGCGTCGCGGTCGGCGATCTTGGCGGTCACGATCATGTAAGCAGGCATGGGCAGCTTCCTTTAGCAACGGACCATTTCGGCCAGCGCGCCTTGTCGGCGAGATATCTCGAGCGATAGGCCTCGTACACCGGCATCACCAATTCGCTATGGACGAAGGGCTGGCGGTGCGGTGCGCGGAAATCCTTGATCGGGATGCGGTGCGTCACTCGCGGCCCCAATGGCGCGGTGGCGATGCCGGACGCCAGCCCAGCCCCTGCCGCCAGCACCATTCGCCGCGAAACCCGATTGGCATCCTCCATACCGCCCCCTCTTCTAAGTGTGTCGCTCACGCAACACATCTCGACTCGTTAGCGTCCGCTAATAATTTGTCTGGACAAATTATGCGGCAAATGAAAGTCTCGCTTCAGAAATTTGTTCGGGGGGGAGTCAATCATGCGACTGATCTTACGTGCCGGCCTGTTGGCGGCGACAATGTTGAGCCCGGCTGCAGCTTTTGCGCAGGCGGCGCCAGCAGAGGAGGAGCAGGCAGCAAATGCACCGCAGGAAATCATCGTTACCGCGCGCAAGACTTCAGAAAAGCTCCAGGATGTGCCGGTCGCCATCACGGCTTTTACCGCCGATGACATCAAAGCAGCCAAGATTGAGCGGCTGGCCGATCTCGCCAAGCTGACGCCCGGCCTGAATTTTACGCCTTTGTTTGGCGCGCAGAACCAGTTGCCGATCATCCGTGGTGCCGCCCAAACCCTTGGCCAGCTCAACGTCGGTGTGTTTCTTGATGGCATTTTTCTGTCAGGCAAGGCTGGCGTCGATCTTGAACTCAACGATCTTGAGCGGATCGAAGTGGTCAAGGGGCCACAATCGGCGCTCTATGGCCGCAACACCTTTGCGGGGGCGATCAACTATGTAACGAAGCGGCCGTCTGCAGTGTTAACGGCCAATGCCGAATTTACCGGCGGTAACAATGGCTTGGTGAAGGGTATTGCAAGCGTCAGCGGCCCGATCAGCGACACGCTGCGTTTCCGTGTTGGTGGCTTTTTTCGCCAGTTCGATGGCTTTTATCGGAGCTCTATTGACGGCGGCAAGGTCGATTTCGCACAGAATTACGGCGCTATCGGCACGCTCGAATGGGCGCCCGATGAGGCGTTTCTCGCTACTTTGCGCTTTACCTATTCAAAGGAAAATAACGGCCAGCCGCCGTCAAGCATCATCCGCACCAACGGGGGGATCGGCCAGCCTGCCGGTGCACCGGCATCGCAGCGGCGGAACCTGTTCTTCTTCGGTGAGGTTCCCGGGATTGCGCGCAATGGCGTAACCGTCAACACGCGCAGCGTGCCGGGTCTGCCCGGCGGCAGCTATGGGGATCGCGAAGAATCGATCCGCGGCAGCCTCGATCTTCAATATGATTTCGGGCCGGTCACGCTGACGTCGATCACGGCCTATGCCAAGCGCAACGCCGAATTCACCTTCGATGGCGACAATACGATCTGTGATCGAACGGGTGGCTGCCCCACCTTTGGCTTCCCGTTCGTCCCCAATCTGCCGATTGGATCAAGCGCTTTCAGCCTGTCGAGCAATGACGGATATTTTCGTGACATCAGCCAGGAAGTTCGGCTGAGCTCATCGGGCAAGCAGACGATCGACTGGCTGGTTGGCTTTTATTATTATGATAATATCAATGTCGGTGTTGAACGTGGCCTGAGCCCCTCCACGACGACAGGCCCAACCGCCTATTCGGCGTTTAATCCCAATTATTCCTTTCCGCGCATCCGATTGACGACGAAGAGTTATTCGGGCTTCGGTTCGGTCAATTGGCACGCGACCGACAAGTTCACGATCACGGGTGAAATTCGCTATGAAAGCGAAACCCAGACCTTCGCGCAGTGCCCGACCTTTTTTGCCAACCCTTCGGCGACCCCGCCGGCGGGAACGGTGGGCTGCGGTGCGGTGCCATCACCGATCGTTACGTCACCGACAAGCCCCTTTACCGGTGCCTTGACGGTATTCCCCAGCCCAGCCGGCACCGCGGCTGCGACGGCGTTCACGGCGACGCAGCAGACCTTCAGTTTTGCGACCCCGCGCGCGATTTTCAGCTATAAGGTTGATCCCTCCGCTCTTGTCTATGCCAGCTATGCCCGGGGCGCGAAGACGGGTGGGTTCAACACCGGTTTGAACGTCTTTCCCGACCAGCGCACTTTTCAGCCCGAAACGACCAACAATTATGAAATTGGCCTGAAATCGCGGTTGTTTGACAACCGGTTGCTGTTCAACGTTGCCGGCTATTATACCGATTGGCAAAATCAGCAGGCGGTGTGCCAAAATCCTGTAACCGCGGGCGGCAATAGCACCAATCGATCCTATTCCTGCAACGTTGCAGCAGCGAATATTTACGGCGTCGAAGTTGAAACCTCCTACCGCTTTAACGATGTCTTATCGGTCTTTGGAAACTATGCTTGGACGCGTGCCCGTTATAGTCGTTTCATCGACGATTCGGGGGCGCAGAATTTGGCGCTGGCGGGTCTGCCAGCGATCAATTTCGACGGCAAATCCTTGCCCTATGTGCCTGACCACAAGTTCCTGATCAGCCCACGCGTCGATGTGCCGACCAAAGGGCCGATCAAGCTGCAGGCACGTGCCGACTTTGTTTACCAGTCAAAGAGCTTTGTCCGTGCCGACAATCTACAGAATTTCGGCGATCGCGCGACCGTTGATTTCCGCGTGACGGCGACCAACGGCGCATGGCGGCTGCAATTCTTTGTCGACAATGCCTTTGATGATGCTTCGCCCTTGGCCGGTGTCCGCTTCTTTGACACCACTAATTTCTTCGTCTCGGCACCGCTGGTCCAAGGCGCAAACCGTCGGCAAATCGGTGTGTCGCTCGGCTATAATTTCTAATCGGCTACCCGCTAGGGCCAACAAAAAGCCCCGCCGGATTCCGGCGGGGCTTTTTTGTGCACGATGTAATCGGCGGCGTTATTTCGCTGGCGCTGCTTTTCTGGCCGCATCAAGCCGCTTCTTGAACACCGTCCAGGTCGTCTCATTCGGGCGGGCATCATCGGTTGGCGGCGGCGCGACATAGGCCGGGTAGCGCGCGGCAATCTCGTCGCGGATGACGGCGGGTAGCTCGGCATAGCTTTTCAGCTTCGCCCCCATCGCGTTGAAAACGATGTTACCGTGCCGACCGCGCATCTTCATCCACGGCATCCAATCCGAAATCCGCACCCAGGAAACGGAAGGATAGGCGGTTGGATATTTCGTATCGAGCAATTCGTCGGCGCGCGCGGCGAAATCGAAAATCTCCATCGCGTGATATTTGTTGCCGACAAAATCCTGGTAGTCGCCGCCAAGCGGGTTTTCATAAAATAGCGGCACTTCAAGCGGCATCTGCACCCATTGGCCCATACGCTGCATGTTAAGGGCATAGGGCTTGCCCTCTGCGCTCATGGGAAAGCTGGGGCGGCCATTCACCGGGTCATTGGCGATGTGCATCACCTCAACCTTTTCTCCGGTCCACGGATTATCCCATTGGCGCACGATCTGGCCGGTCTTGGGATCAGTAAAGAACATCACCTCACGGCTGACCTGGCGAAAACCGGTGCCGCGCTTGGGATCGGTAATCGCGATGCATTGGCGGATATTCATGCCTTCACCGCCGAACAACAGCTTGTCGGGCTCGCCTTCGACCCGCGAATAAATTCGTCCAGACCAATAATAGACTGCTGGTTCACTGTCCTTAACACCGCATTGGGTGCGCTTCATGATCTCGACCGCATCGGTCGGGTTGGCGGGATCAAGCTGTCTGGCGTTGGCTAACGGGCTTACGGCTATAGCGATAATGGCTGCCGCCACTGACATCTTGATTGTCATCATATTCTCCCGCTCCTGTGCTTCGGGTCACTCGTACCGGAAAAAAGCACCAAAGAAAATATGTCCGGACAAATCTGGCCGTGAAGGAGCGCCCGCCTCGATCGCGCGCGGGGAAATGCGGGACTGCGGACTTTTATAAACTGTAATGTCCGGGAGTGGTCGTCGCCCCCAGACCGGAAACCCCCGGTCGCAGCCTGACTAAACAGGGCTGTGACCGGGGCTTACCATCCGTTGATCAGGCGATATCGAACCGATCGAGGTTCATCACCTTGGCCCATGCCGCGACAAAGGCATTGACGAACGCCTTGTCGGCATCACTCGACCCATAGACTTCGGCAACGGCGCGAAGCACCGAGTTCGATCCGAAGATCAGGTCAACGCGGGTGCCCGTCCATTTGACTGCGCCAGTCGCCCGGTCACGCCCTTCGAACAGCTCATTGCTGTCGCCGACTGGTGCCCAGACGGTGTTGATGTCGAGCAGGTTGACGAAGAAGTCATTCGACAGCGTGCCTGGGCGATGCGTCAGCACGCCATGTGCTGCCCCACCGACATTGGCACCCAAAGCGCGCAGACCGCCAATCAGCACCGTCATTTCAGGCGCGGTGAGGCTGAGCAACTGAGCACGATCGATCAGCAATTGTTCTGACGACAACGGATGGCCGTCGCGCAGATAGTTGCGGAAGCCGTCTGCGGTTGGCTCGAGTGGTGCAAAGCTGTGCGCGTCGGTCTGTTCCTGCGTGGCATCGGTACGACCCGGCGTGAATGGCACGGTCACATCATGACCTGCTTTTTTCGCCGCATCTTCAATTGCGGCACCACCGCCGAGCACGATGAGATCTGCCAGCGACACCTTCTTGCCGCCCGCCGCAGCGCCGTTAAATGCTGCCTGGATCGCCTCCAGCTTGACCAGCACATTTGCCAGCTCGGCGGGCTCGTTGACGTCCCAGTCCTTTTGTGGAGCCAGGCGGATACGCGCACCATTGGCGCCACCGCGCATATCGCTGCCCCGGAAAGTCGAGGCCGAAGCCCAGGCTGTCCGCACCAACTGTGCAGGCGTCACGCCGGACGCGAGCAGCGTTGCTTTCAGGCTGGCGATATCTGCGGCATCAATCAGCGCGTGATCAACGGCCGGTACGGGATCTTGCCAGATCAGCTCTTCGGCGGGCACCAGCTTGCCGAGATACCGGTTAATCGGGCCCATGTCGCGATGCGTCAGCTTGTACCACGCCCGGGCGAAGGCATCGGCGAATTCGGCTGGATTCTGGTGGAACCGGCGTGAGATTTTCTCATAAGCTGGGTCCATCCGCATCGCCATGTCGGCAGTGGTCATCATCGGGGCATGGCGGCGCGCGGGATCATGCGCATCGGGCACGGTGCCCTGCGCTTCCGGGTTCTTCGGCGTCCATTGCTGGGCACCGGCCGGGCTCTTGGTGAGTTCCCATTCATTGCCGAACAGCGTATCGAAATAGCTGTTGTCCCAGGCGATTGGCGTCGCCGTCCAAGCGCCTTCGATGCCGCTGGTGATCGTGTCGACGCCCTTGCCGCTGCCCATGCTGTTCTTCCAGCCCAGGCCCATTTCCTCGATCGACGCGCCTTCCGGCTCGGGGCCGACAAACTGGCCTGGATCGCCAGCGCCATGCGCTTTGCCGAAGGTGTGACCGCCAGCGACCAGCGCGACGGTTTCTTCGTCGTTCATGGCCATCCGCGCAAAGGTTTCGCGAATGTCACGACCCGAACCAACCGGATCGGGGTTGCCGTTCGGGCCTTCGGGATTGACGTAGATCAGGCCCATCTGCACCGCGCCGAGCGGATTGGCGAGCTCGCGATCCCCGCTATAGCGCTGATCTTCGAGCCATTTACCTTCGGGGCCCCAGTAAATATCCTCTTCTGGCTCCCACACATCAGCGCGGCCACCGGCAAAGCCGAACGACTTCAGGCCCATCGAATCAAGCGCGACATTGCCGGCCAGAATCATCAGATCGGCCCAGCTCAGCTTGCGACCATATTTCTGCTTGATCGGCCACAGCAGGCGGCGCGCTTTGTCGAGATTGCCATTGTCCGGCCAGCTATTGAGCGGCGCAAAACGCTGCGTGCCAGACCCCGCGCCACCGCGGCCGTCCGCGATGCGGTAGGTGCCGGCGCTGTGCCAGGCCATGCGGATGAAGAACGGGCCGTAATGACCGTAATCAGCGGGCCACCAAGGCTGTGAATCGGTCATCAGCGCGTGCAGATCAGCGACGACGGCGTCGAGATCGAGCGTCTTGAATTCCTCCGCATAGTTAAAGTCCTCACCCATCGGGTCGGACTTGGCTGAATGCTGGTGGAGCATGCCCAGATGGAGCTGATTCGGCCACCAATCGCGATTTGTCATGCCTGAGCGTTTTGCGCCGTCATGGCCGCTGTGCATCACCGGGCACTTGGTTTCGTCGTTCATATGCTCTCCATTTTTTATTGGGCAGGGGCGAAACTTTACGTTCTGGAACGGCCATACCCCGGACCGTAAACAGAGCGAAACGATCAGTTCTTATATCAGTGATCGATTTTACTCGTCACATGATACACCACTTCATTCGTCTTCGCTGGCCAAAGCCCGGGCATCTAGGCCTAGCGCAGGCAAATCTGCTGCGGCAGCCGCAAGTTCCGCATTGGCCACAATCTGGCGATAGGCCGCATCAAGCTTGCGCACGCCCGCATCGGCCGCTGATTCTTCGCGAACATTGACCAGGAAAAAGTCGCTGGCGCCCAAAGTGAAGCGGCGGCTTTCTGCCTCGGCCATGGTGGTTGCACGGTCATGCTCTGCCTCGGCCAGTGTCCGCAGCCGTTCAGTGGCTTTGACATCAATGGCCAATCCATCGATCGCGACGATGATTTGCTCTTCAGTTTGTTGCCGCCGCCGACGAATCGAGTCGATTTCAGCTGTCGTCTGGTCGATCCGGCCCTGGGCGGCGCGGCGTTGCAGCGGCAGCGTGAAGCTCAGCCCCACTTTTGTTTCGGTGCCGGCGCGCGACCGCCCGCCTTCGCCAAGCGGGCCGATATCCTGGGCAACTTCCGCCTTCAGATCCAGCCGGGGCTGCAAAGCGTTGCGATCAAGTTCGAGTCGATTGGTCGCCTGAGCCATCCGCAGATCGATCTGGCGCAGGTCTGGGCGTGCATTCAGCATGGCCCGCGGATCGCCATTCGATCGTGGGATGGCCGGAAAACTTGTCGGCAAGCGCGCCGTTGGCGGCACCATCGGCGCGCCATCGGCGTCGCGCAGAAAGAAGGAAAGCGCGTTGGCAGCCTGCGCTAAATCCTGCTCTGCGCGGGCGACCAATGTTTCCCGGCGCAGGATATTCTGCTCATTTTCCGTCAAGATGATCGCTGGCCGTGCGCCGAGCTGAACCTGGCGCACGAGACCCGCTTGGCGCGCCTGGGCAAGTTTCAGCAGATCCCGGTACACCGCCAGCCTAAGACCCGATGCAACCCACAGATTATAGGCACCGATCGCGCGGCGCTGCACGCCGATTGCCGTCAGCAACCGGTCTGCCTCTGCGATGTCGACATCAATGCGGGCGTTGCCACGCGCAAAGCGGCGATCATCGATCAGTCGATCGCGCATCAGCGACAGGACCGCGCCAATCTTGAGCTCACCGAAATTATTGGTGAAGCGCTCGTCCTCATAGATCGGGAAGCGACCGCTTGAGATCCGGTAGCCGCCATAGAGGCTGCCGCCCCAGTTTTCGATCGGGCGGGTAATCGTCCCGCCCGCGATTTGGCCATCGTAAAAGCCCGTCAGCCGGGATTCGGCCTCTGCCTTGACGACGGTATCGAACGCGCCCTCTGCGCTCAGCACCTTGCCCTCGGCCTGGCGGACCTTGGCGATTGCCTCCAATATCTGCGGCGCGTGGCGGCGCGAAGAGCGCAGCACCTCGGCAAGCGACAGCGGCGCATCCTTTGCCGGGGCCGGGCGCGATACAACCGGTTCGACCGGGCGCGTGAGGTTCTGGGCCGTCGTAGCGCCTGGGAGAGCGGTTGTTACGACGACCCAGGCAGCCACAACGATGCAACTACGCATTTGGTTTCTTTTCCTTCGGCGGAATTGGTGCCGCCTTGGGATCAGCGGGCGGCTGGAACTGCAGCGGGAAGTCATTGAGTTGACGCCAAAGCTCAAAACCGGCTGGCACGGTATCCATCAGCACCCAGCCACGCACCTTGGCCCCAAGCCGGACATAGGGTTCGCGCGGCCATGGTGCGCGATCGGGCGCCGGTTCGACGAGAAGGCGAAACAGGCCATTGTCAGACGCCGAGAGGTCAATCGCCCGCACCCGTCCGTCGAACATGCCCTGCGCGACAGAGGGCCAGCCGCTGAACTGGATCGCGGGCCAACCTTCGAACGCAAGTCGTACGCGGCGACCCGGCGAGATCAACGGCACATCGCGACCATCGACATAGAGTTCGACGATACGCACCGAATCTTCGGGCGCAAAAGTGGCGAGGACATCGCCCTGCTTGACCATGGTGGCGCTGTCGCCGGCATTGATCCGCATGATCCGGCCATCCCGGGGGGCGCGGACGATCTGCGCCGATTGACGGCTGAGATCGACATCGACCTTGTTGATTGCCGCCCGGCTCTGCGCAATCTTGGCGCGGTAGTCGGCGACTTTGATCTGCGCCGATTCATAGTCCCGTCGCGCGGCCAGCCCTTCGCGGAACAGCGATCCCGTGCGGTTGACGTCGAGCATCGCCGTTTGCGCGGCGAGCTCAGCGGCCTGGATCTCGGCAAGCTTCTGCGCACGCTCGGCGCGGAGCCGATCAAGCAGCAGCGGATCGTTGTCGACAATCTGGGCGATGGGATCGCCGCGCTTGACGATGCTGCCATCGGTAACGTCCCAGCGCAGAATGCGTCCGGCGACCAGCGCGGTCACATTCTGCACCCGGTCGCGGGGATCGAGCGCGGTTACGCTGCCGGTGCCGGGAGCCGTCTGGACCCAGGGGATATAGACCAGGCCGACGATCGAGGCGATCATGGCCACAGCCAGCATGATCGCGACCGCCCGCAAGACAGCCGGCGTCTTGAGCCTGCCCAGCGTCTTGAACCGGCTGAGCTGTTCAACGTGCGTTTGCATTGGCTTCCTCAAGTTTGTCGGCATGGCGAAGCGCGTTGAAGATCGCGCGATCGTTTTCAATCCATTGCCGGTCCCGGCCAAGCCAGAGATGGCCATCAAGCCGGGGCGGGTTATTGCGATTGGTGAAATAGATCACCGTTGTCGGCAGCGTGCCGAGTGCATCGAACAGCCGACTGAGTTCGTCCGCGGGCACCATATCGAACAGCGGCGACATGACGAGAATTTTCGGGCGCGAAAGCAACGCCCCGGCGAGCTTAAGCCGCATCATTTCAGGCAGCGAAAGCGGCCAGCCGGTTGACGCGAGCACAGTATCGAGCCCCAGCGGCAGTTTGCCAATCCGACGATCAATGCCGACCAGTTTCAGCGCGTTCATCATCGAACTGGGCTCATCATCGGGCGAACATAGCTCAAGATAGTCGCGGATCGAGCACTCCACGATCGTCGGGCGATCAAGCACGATCACGTCGCTGCGCAGGCGATAGGGATCAAGCGCGTTGATGTCGGCACCACCCAGAGTGACAAAGCCCTTTTCCGGCGTGCGGTGGCGTTTCAGCAGCAGCGCAAAGGCACGCTGCGTATCGGGATCGGCGGCGGCGACCAGCCGGGCGCGATACGGGATGGTGCAATTGATAGTGACATCGTCGATCTGAACGCTGGCAAAGGCCAAATCACCCGCCGCATCATGTGGTTCCGTGACCCGGCCAGGCAATTCCTGCGGAATATCATAGAGCAGCCCGAGTTCTTCGACCGCGGTCACCAGATCATAAAAGACGTCGAGATAGGGGCCAAGCTGCGCAACGCCGTAAAAGATGCTGGACAGGATCAGCTCGGCAGCGACCAACTGGCCGATCGACAACTGCCCCTGAATGACCAGCCATCCGCCAAGCGCGAGCAAGCCGGCGCTGGCCACGGCATAGAGCACCAGATAGGCCACATTCTGGCTGAAGCTGTAATTGAAATGGCGGCGATAGGCGGCGATGTACCGCGCCGTCATCGCTTCAGATTTGTCGATCGCATAATCGATATGGCGGCCCGATTTGTAAAAGCCGTTCGATGCGCCAACGCTCTCCAGCCAGTGCGCGGTATCATATTTGGCATGGCTTAACGTGACGGCTGACGTCATCGCCCCACGGGACCAGATCCGCCAAATGCCCCAGGCGATCAGAATGAAAAGCAGGTTAAAGCCCAGGAAAAACGGGTGGTAGAATGACGTGACGACGAAGCCCACCGCCGATTGCAGCAGGATGGTGAACAGCCCGATCAGCAGCGACGGCACCGATTTTTGCAGGTTCATCACTTCGAAATAGCGATTGAACAGATCGCCTTTGCGATCGTCGCTGAAAAAGGGGTTGCGCGAATGCACCGCGCGGAGCGTGATCTCGGCGACCAGCTGCGCGAAGATGCGCTGGCGGAACACCTCCATCAAATGCACGCGAAAGGCGCTGAGCAGCGCTGACAGCATCAGCAGCGCAAACAAGATGCCGGACAGGGTGAAAAGGGGCGCGGCCAGCGCCGTGTTGGCGACGCTGTTGATCAGCATCTGCACCGAAATCGGCGTGGCAAGCGACAACAGGCTGATGCCGATCCCATAGACGATCGCCAGCGTGAAAAAGGCGCTGTCGGGCCCCAATATCGGGGCCGCCCAGCGAATGACATCGCGCATTCTGACGCTTTTTGGGGCCTCGCCCGCCATGTTCTGCTCCCGAATTGCAACGCGTGTGTGTGGGGGGGTCTAAATACAGCGGCGTTCGATAGGATCAACGCAGCAAAACAATTCAAATCAATTCTAATTTCCTATCGGTTGGATCGATCGCTCAACCTCGCTAACGATTGCTGCCAGCCGTTGATAGGCCGGCGCTCGCCCTGCACTGCGCCGCCAGGCCAGGGCGACCTCCCGGTAAATCGCGCGACCGCGGATCGGGCGGACACGGACATCGTCCTCATCACGAATTTCTGACCGGATATAGAGCGAGGGCAGCAGGGCCAGTCCCATCCCCATGCCGGCCATTTGACGGATCGCGTCAAGGCTGGTCCCTTCATAATCGCGCATGACCTCCGCGCCGACAGCGGTGCTGAGCGCGAGGATCTGTTCGGACATCTTATATTGCGGGGAAAGCGTCAGCAGCCCACGTCCGGCTAGGGCCGCCGGATCGATCGCGGGCTCTGCGGCGAGTGAATCGTCAGCAGCCATGGCGATCAGCAGTTCTTCGCGAAACAGCCGTTGGACGGTGAATTCATGGCCGACAACCGGCAATTGCAGCAGCACGGCATCATGGGTGCCGCCAGCAAGGTCGCGGAGCAGCTCGTCGGGCGATCCTTCGCGGACATGCAGCCGCAAATCGCGGTGATCGCGGTGCAGCCGTGCCACGACATGCGGCATCAGATATGGCCCAAGCGTTGGCGACACGCCAAGCCGGATCGTGCCACGCAGCCCTTCCGGGTCGTCGAGCGCGCTATCTTCAAGCGCCTGAACATCATTCAGCAGATGCTGTGCGCGTTCAACAATGTCGCGACCGCGCGGGGTCAGCGTTGCGACGGTGGTGCCGCGTTCGACCAGCCTGATGCCAAGGCGCTGCTCAAGCAGGGCAATCTGCGCGGAGAGAGAGGGCTGGGTTACGCCGACCCGTTCTGCCGCGCGCCGGAAATGCCCTGTGGCGGCAAGCGCGACCAGATAATGAAGCTGGCGGAGCGTAATTTTGGGAGCGGCCATGCTGGACTGTCTAGCGCGCCGGGGGGGACAGTCCAATCATGCAGAGCGATTGGCTGCCGGTTGCTTTGCAGCGCTGCGTAAGCGTGGCCGTTTGGGTGCAGCGCCGCGTAATAAAACATCCTGATCGTTTTCCGATTTGCTATTTTCGATCAAATTGGCTTTCAATTCCCCGGTATGCCGCCTTCGGGAACCGAATCACTGATGAATGAGCTTGCTTCAACGTTTTCCGTGCCCGTTCCCGCTGCCTCCAGTAATCCGGTACGGTCGGGCGATGATTGGCGCGCGATGCGCGGTGCCTGTCTGGCCGATCCTGGTGCCTTTCACGGCGCGATTGCCGCCAGCGCGATGCACTGGTTTGTCGATCATCTCGGCAGCGCGGGGGCTTGGCTGGCGCGCGGCGAGGATGGCCGCTGGTCGGGCTGGGATGCGGCAACTGCGGCTGCGGTTACTGCCGATTTGCCGGCCGATTTCGCGCCCTGGACCAAGGCATTCGATGCCAGCGAGCCGCCGCATTGGCGCTGGTTCGTCGGCGGGCGGACCAATGCCTGTTTCAGCGAAGTCGACCGCCATGTCCTGAGCGGGCATGGCGATGAGGCGGCGCTGATCTTTGAAGGCGATCGCTGGGACATGTCCGCAGGCGGCGGGCGCGGGGCGCCGGTCGATTGCTTCACCGTGTCGCGCAAGAAATTGCTGCTTGAGACGGCGAAGTGCGCGCTGGCGCTGCAGGCGCTGGGGCTGAAGGCGGGGGACCGCATCGCGCTCAACATGCCGAGCATTGTGCCGCAGATTTACTGGACCGAAGCGGCCAAGCGGCTGGGCATTGTCTATACCGCCGTGTTTGGCGGGTTCAGCGACAAGACGCTGTCGGACCGGATTTGCGATGCGGGCGCGCGGGTGATCGTCACGTCGGATGGCAGCTATCGCAACGCGCAGGTCGCGGCATTCAAGAACGCCTATACCGATCCGGCGCTTGATAATTATGTGCCGGTGACAACGGCGCTGGCGATTTTGTCGGATATCGATCTCGAACTGCCCGAGGCGGATAGCGCGACAATCCTCGCTACGGTCAAGGAAACGCTGGCGGGCGAAGTCTCGGTTGAACGGTCGGACATCATGCGCGGGGTTGGCCGTGCGCTGATCACCTTGGGCAGCGAGGGCCGGATCAGCGCCGCCGATGCCGCGCGCGTGCGGATCGCCATCGCATCGAGCCTCGTTACGTTGCCGCCGCGCGTGGAAACGGTGATTGTGGTGCGCCACACGGCGCAACCCGACATCATCTGGCGCGAGGAACGCGACCGCTGGAGCCATGAGCTGACCGATGCGGCGCTGGAAACCTTGCTCGCCAAGGCGCGCGAGGCTGGCTTCGCGGTAACGTCGCAGGATGAACTGCTGGCATTGCCGGACGCGGATTTCGTACCGGCGATCTGGGCATCGTCTAAGCCGCTGCCGGTCGATGCCGATTATCCGATGTTCTTCATCTACACCTCGGGGTCGACGGGCAAACCCAAGGGTATCGTCCACGCACACGGCTATGCGGCGGGCGTCGCGCATACGATGAAAGTGTCGTTCGATGCGCGGCCGGGCGATACGCTGTTCGTCGTCGCCGATCCGGGTTGGATTACCGGCCAAAGCTATCTGATCTGCGCACCGCTAATGACGCGGGTGACGAGCGTGGTGTCGGAAGGATCGCCGGTCTTCCCGCATGCCGGGCGCTTTGCGTCGATGATCGAGCGGCACGGGGTCACGATCTTCAAGGCGGGGGTGACCTTCCTGAAATCGGTAATGTCCGATCCGTCGAACCTCGCTGATCTTGAGCGCTATGACATGGGGGTCTTGCGCGTCGCGACCTTTTGCGCCGAGCCGACTTCGCCATCGGTGCAGGCCTTCGGGATGCAGCATGTCGTGCCGCAGTACATCAACAGTTACTGGGCGACCGAGCATGGCGGCATTGCCTGGACGCATTTCTACGGCAATCAGGATTTCCCGCTAAAGCCCGACGCGCATGCCTATCCATTGCCCTGGATTATCGGTGATGTCTGGGTTGAGGATGCCGATGCGACCGCAAGCGCAACGCCATTCGCGCGTGACGGCGCCGATGGCGTGCCCTGGCGGCAGGCCGAAATGGGCGAAAAGGGCGAGATCGTCATCGCCGCGCCCTACCCCTATCTGGCGCGCACCATCTGGGGCGATGTCGATAATTTCCGCGTCGAGAATGGTAGCGTTCAAGGCGATTGGCGCGGTGATTCCGGGCGCTGGATTGATGGTTATTGGAAGCGCTGGCGCGGGGTGTGGGCCTATACCCAGGGCGATTTCGCGATCGCGCATGAGGATGGTTCCTTCTCGCTGCATGGGCGCAGCGACGACGTCATCAACGTATCGGGCCACCGGATGGGGACCGAAGAGATTGAGGGCGCAGTGCTCCGCGACAAGGCGCTCGATCCGGATTCGCCGGTCGGCAATGTGCTGGTCGTCGGCGCGCCGCACCGCGAGAAGGGGCTGACGCCGCTTGCCTTTGTCGTGCCGGTCGCGGGACGCAAGTTGACGATCGACGACAAGCGTCGGCTGTTCGAGCTGGTCCGCAGCGAAAAGGGTGCGGTCGCGGTGCCGGCCGACTTTATCGAAGTCTCGCAATTCCCGGAGACGCGCAGCGGCAAATATATGCGCCGGATGGTGCGGGCGCTGGTCGAGGGCGGTGATGTCGGCGACGTGACGACGCTGCGCAACCCGGAGTCGCTCACCGAGCTCAAGACCGCGATCGACGACTGGCAGCGCAAACAGCGTCTGTCGGAGGAGCAATCGCTGTTCGAGCGGAATCGCTATTTCCTTGTCCAGTACAACAATGTCGCGCCGGGCAAGCGGGTGGCGACCGTCACCGTCACCAACCCGCCGGTCAATGCGCTCAATGAACGCGCGATCGACGAGCTGGTGGTCGTGGTCGATCAACTGTCGCGCAAGGATGATGTCATCGCGGTGGTGTTCACCGGGCAGGGCACGGCCTCGTTCGTGGCCGGGGCCGACATCCGCCAGATGCTCGAGGAAATCCATTCGTTCGAAGAAGCGATGGTGCTGCCCAACAATGCACAGCTCGCCTTCCGCAAGATCGAGACGATGGGCAAGCCGTGCATCGCCGCGGTGCAAGGCGTGGCGCTTGGCGGCGGCATGGAATTCGCCCTCGCCTGCCACTACCGGATTGCCGAGCCGACCGCGCGCTTTGGCCAGCCAGAGATCCGCTTGCGGTTGCTGCCGGGCTATGGCGGGACGCAGCGTTTGCCGCGCTTGCTCGCTGACCGGAATGGCGCGACGGGCGTGCGCGATGCGCTTGATCTGATCCTGGGGGGACGCAGCATCGACGCAGCGACCGCGGCGGATATTGGCCTAGTCGATACGTTAGTCGATGGATCGCGCGACGCGCTGGCTGAGGCGCATGCGGCAATACGCGCTTTTGTGAAGGATGGCGCGAATAGCCCGTTGGGTGCGGCATATGCCGCGCGACAAGCGGCTACCAAGGCATGGGAAGAGACATCGTCGGTCGATCTTGATGCGGTGCTGGCGGATGATTTCCTGCAGCGTATCCAGCGGCAGCTCGACTGGGCCGGGCGTGGCACGGCGGGTAAGCGCGCACTCGAAGCAGTGCGGACCGGCCTTGAACAAGGCATGAGCGCGGGGATGGCGCGCGAGGCGGCACTGTTCGCTGAAGCCATTATCGACCCCGAAGGCGGCAAGACCGGCATCCGCCAGTTCATGGACAAGGTGAGCCCGCCGCTCCCCGTCCGCCGCGACGGCGTGTGGTTGGATGAAGAGCACGAACCGCGCGGCAAAGCGCTTGAATCGGAAGGGCAGTTGCTCCCCGTCGGCGCGCCCTTCTACCCTGGCGTCACCCGCATCCCCGAATGGCAATATGCGTTCGGCATTGCCCGTGATGCAGAGACAGGCGCACCACGTTTCGGCCCGCCCGCCAGCCATGAGCGCGAGCTGATCGTCAAGGTGCCAGAGCCCGCGCCCAACGAAGCGTTGCTCTACATGCTGACCAGTGAGGTCAACTTCAACGATATCTGGGCGTTGACCGGCATTCCTGTGTCGCCGTTCGATAGCCATGAAGAGGACGTCCAGATTACCGGCTCCGGCGGCATCGCCCTGGTCGCGGCGCTTGGCAGCGAGACGCGGGCCGAGGGGCGCGTGAAGGTCGGCGATCTGGTCACCGTCTATTCGGGCACCAACGATCTGCTCAGCCCCCAAGTCGGCAATGATCCGATGTATGCGGATTTCTCGATCCAGGGGTACGAGACCGAAACGGGCAGCCACGCGCAGTTCCTGACCGTGCAGGCACCACAGATGCACGGCATTCCGCCCGATCTGACGCTGGAGCAGGCGGGGAGCTATGTGCTCAACCTCGGCACGATCTCGCGCTGCCTGTTCACGACCCTGCAGATTGCGCCGGGGCGAACCTTGTTTGTCGAGGGTGCAGCGACGGGCACGGGTCTCGACGCGTTGCGCAGTTCGGTGCGGACCGGGTTGCAGGTGACCGGGCTGGTATCGTCGCCCGAACGCGCCGCTTTCATTACCGGGCAGCAAGGCGCGGTCGGCGCGATTGATCGCAAGGACCCGCGCTTTGCTGATCTTTTCACGATCGTGCCTGAAGAGGCAGAAGCAGCCCGCGCCTGGGAGGCAGCCGGCGCACCGCTGATCGCCGAATATGAGGCGCTGAACGGCGGCAAGCTTGCCGATTATGTTGTCAGCCATGCCGGTGAGACGGCGTTTCCGCGCAGCTTTCAGCTGCTGGCGGCAGGCGGCACGCTGGCGTTCTACGGCGCGTCGTCGGGCTATCACTTCAGCTTCATGGGCAAGCCCGGCACGGCCAGTCCCGAAGAAATGCTACGCAAGGCAGCGCTTCGCGGCGGCGAGGCAGTGCTGATCTATTACGGCCCGCGCTCGAAGGAATTGCTCGACGAAACAGGCCTTGAGATGATCGAGGCGGCGCGGCGCTTCAATGCGCGCAGCGTCGTTGCGACCACGACCGATGGACAGCGCGAGTTTCTACAGTCGCTGGGGCTTGAGGACGCGATCGAGGGGATCGTCAGCCTCGAATCGATCCGGCGGAAGGAGGGCGCCAACTTCCTATGGCCCGACACGATGCCGCAACTGCCCGATTCCAAGGTGGATATCGAGGTGTTCAAGGCGGCCGTGCGCGATTATCAGGACCGGGTGATGAAGCCGTTCGGCTCGGCGATTGGCAAGATTTTGCGTTCGCCCGACAATCCGCGCGGCAGCCCCGATCTGATCATCGAGCGCGCCGGGCAGGATACGCTCGGCGTCTCGACCTCGCTGGTGAAGCCCTTCACTGGCCGGGTGATCTTTGCCGAAGATATGGCCGGGCAGCGCTTCACTTTCTATGCGCCGCAAGTGTGGACGCGGCAGCGCCAGATATTGATGCCGACCGCGTCGATCCTGGGCACTCATCTGTGCAACGCTTTCGAGGTTGCCCGAATGAACGACATGATTGCGGCGGGCTTGCTGGAAGTGACCGAGCCGCAAGTGGTGCCGTGGGACGGGCTGCCAGAGGCGCATCAGGCAATGTGGGACAACCGCCATTCGGGCGCGACCTATGTGGTGAACCACGCGCTGCCCGAGATGGGCCTGCGCAGCCGCGATGCGTTGCTAGAGGCTTGGGCGGCGGGGGAAGCGCTACCGCCCGATCTTTAGCGGCGTAGCGCCGATTGGCGGGAATGGCGTACCCTGTTGCCGTTCTCTAATAATCAACGATATGATCAGGTTCGCCCTCCCCAGGCTCTGAACACGTCAATAAGCGGCAAATGAATGACCCGCGCGATTACTGGGAGCTGAAATGGCCAAGGCGAAGACCGTATCGACTGCAGCGACTACAACCCCAACCGCCAGCGGCAGGCTGGTGGGCAAGATCGCTGTCGTCACCGGCGCGGCGGGCAATTTGGGTGGCTATATCGTCCGCCATTACCTCGCCGAGGGCGCAACCGTGGTGATGACGGGCCGCACGCCCGCACGCACTGACGCCGCCGCCGAGGCGATCCGCGCGGAGACCGGTGTCGATGCGACGCGGCTGGCGACGGTGGCGCTCGACGGCGGCGATCCGGAATCGGTGCGCGCTGGCATTGCTGATGTGGTGAAGCGCTTTGGCCGGATCGATATCCTCGTCAACAATGCGGGCTCTGCCGGGCCAAAGCAACCGCTTGAACAGTTGCCGATCGACGCCAAGGAACTGGCCGCGCTGCAAAAGGCCGGGTCGACCGATGGCGAGACGGTGGGCGACGCAATCCGCAACATTTTTGGTGTCGCCTGGAACGTGTCGCGCGCTGCCGCTTCGGCAATGGGGGAGGGCGGATCGATCATCAACGTTTCGACGATCTTCTCGCGCACGCCTTATTATGCGCGCACGGCCTATGTCGTGCCAAAGGCAGCGATGAATGCATTTTCGCGCGAATTGTCGCTTGAGCTGGGGCCGCGTGGGATTCGCGTGAACCTCGTCTTCCCCGGCCCAATCGAAAGCGAGCGGATTCGTACCGTGTTCGCGACGATGGATTCAATGCGTGGCGATGAGGCGGGGACTACCGCCAACCAGTTTTTCGACATGATGTCGCTTGAACGCTCGACCGGTGGCAAGGCGAAGGCCAAAACCTTCCCGACACCAGCCGACATCGCCACCACCTGCGTTTTCCTTGGGAGCGACGAGTCCGCCGCCTATAATGGCCATGATTTCGAAGTGACGCACGGCATGACCGTCCGCAAGGAAGAGCGCGCGACCTATTTGTCGCGCCCGACGATGCGGTCGATGGACGGATCGGGGCTCGCGGTGCTGATCGCGGCGGGCGATGGCTGGCAGGAAGCGCTGGAGATCGCCAATATCCAGATTGCCTGCGGCGCGCGGGTGCTGCTGGGGCTGGCGCGGCAGGCGGACGTGGCGATTGCGCAGGCGCGCGCCAAGGCGGAAGGCGCCGACGACCGGCTGACGATCATCCGCTTCAACCGGACCGAGCCCGCCGCGATGGAAGCAGCACTTGATGCCTATACCAAGGAGCACGCGCCGATCACCGGCGCGATCTTCATGCCGGTGCTGGGGCCGGGCGAGTTGGTCGGGGATCTCGTCGATGCGACCGATGAAGATGTCGAGCGCTTCATGGATGCCGAAATGGCGGGGAGCATCGCGCTGGCGCGCACGCTCAGCCGGTACTGGAAGCGCAACGACAATTTGTTGCAAGAACCGCGCTTCGTGTTTTTGACCAATCCAGCCGATGGCAAGGGTGACGTCTATGCACAGATGCTGCGCGCGGCGACCGAGCAACTGATCCGCATCTGGCGCGATGAGTCTGACATCGACGTGGCGCATGGCCGACGGCGGCAGGCGGAATGGGGTAACCAGATCGTCCGCTTCGGCAATGCCGAGGCCGAGAATACCCGCTTCACCGCGGGGCACGCGGCGCGCATTTTGCTGAAAGAGAGCAAGATCCGCGAGATCACGCTCTATGTGCCCGGCAATATCGGCGAGGCGACCGGATCGCGCAAGGCGATGCCGGGGTTCAGCGAGAACATCACTGGGCTGCATCTGGGCAAGGTGGCGCTGATCACCGGTGGCTCTGCCGGGATTGGCGGGCAGGTCGCGCGGTTGCTGGCGCTGGCAGGCGCGAAGGTGATGATGGTCTCGCGGCGGGAGAGCGAACTCGCCGTGGCGCGCGCGCGGATCGTCAGTGAGCTTGAGGATATCGGCTTTGCCGGGGTCGAGCGGCGCGTGCAGACGCTCGCCAATGTCGATGTCAGCGATTTCGACTCTTTGAAGGGCGCGGTCGATGCGACGCTGAAAGCCTTTGGCCGGATTGATTATCTGATCAACAATGCCGGCGTCGCGGGGGCCGAGGACATGGTCGTCGACATGAGTGTCGATGCCTGGAACTACACGCTCGATGCGAACCTGATCTCCAATTACTTCCTGATGCATCATGTCGTGCCGCTGATGAAACGCCAAGGCTCGGGCTATGTCCTCAACGTTTCGTCCTATTTCGGTGGCGAGAAATATCTCGCGGTCGCTTATCCCAACCGCGCCGATTACGCCGTGTCTAAATCGGGGCAGCGCGCGATGGTCGAGGCGATGTCACGCTATCTGGGGCCCGAAGTGCAGTTCAATGCGATCGCGCCTGGCCCAGTCGATGGCGACCGGCTGGCCGGCACCGGCGGCAAGCCTGGCCTGTTCGACCGGCGCGGCAAGCTCATTCTGGAGAATAAGCGCCTCAACGCGATCCATGCGGCATCGGTGAAGGCGCTGCGACGCGGAGTGCGGGTCGAGGCGCTGCTGACGCGGCTGGCGCGCAACGACACGGTGCGGATGTCGCATGATACCAACAACCCGCGCGAAATTCGCGACCTGGCGCTCGCCTGTGCACGCGAAGGCGATGGAATCTGCACCTGGGACCAGTATCTGATGACGCCGCTGATCGCCGCTGCGCTGGTCTCGCGGTTGCGCAAGGGCGGCTATTTCCTCGATGCGCCGGGTTGGGCGGATCGGCCGGATACGCCAGAGTCTAACGCTGGCTGGCTGCTGCGCTCGCCGCCTGAGGGCGCGCCGTTCCTGCCCGCTGACAAGATCGCGATCGAGGCGAAGAAAGTCGGGGGCGGGGTGCTCTCCAAGCTCCATCTCGGCAAGATGCCGACCGAAACCGATGTGGCGCAGGCAACGGTGTTCTTCCTCGCCGACCGCGCGGTTTCGGGCGAGACCTTCATGCCCTCGGGCGGCCTTTCGGTTGAGCGATCGACCACCGAGCGCGAGTTGTTCGGCAGCCCCAAGCAGGAGCGGCTTGACCAGATGCGCGGCAAGACGGTGTGGATCATCGGCGAGCATCTCGTCGATTATATCGCTGAGACCGCGCGTGCCTTCATCAACGAATGCCAGGTCGCGCGGGTGGTGCTGATCACGCGGACGGCCGAAGGGTTCGACACGCTGAAGGCGGTGCTGGACGATGTGCCCGCCACCGCGCTGCAATCGATCGTCTGCGGTGACTCGGTCGAAGGCGCGATGAATGCCGCGCTGCTGCAATGGGGACGGCCGACCACCTTGTTGTCGACGCCGTTCGAGGCGCTGCCGCAAAAGCTGTTCGAGCTAGACGATCCACTTAGCCCAGAGGAATTCCGCGCATTGGTCGCGGGGAATCTCACCAATCATTTCCGCGTGGCGCGCAAGGCCTCGCTCTATGATGATTGTCAGCTGGTGCTCGCCTCGCCTGATGTGCCAATGGGCGACAAGAGCCCGGCTTTTGCGCTGGCGAACTTCATCAAGACGACGCTCCACGCCTTCACCGCGACGCTGGCCGTGGAAAATGAGCGGCTGGTGCATGACGTGCCGGTCAACCAGATCAACCTGACGCGGCGCGTGCAATCGGAAGAACCGCGTAACCTCGACGAGCATCTCGAAGAGGTGAAGCGCTTTGCCCGTGCGGTGCTGCTGGTCGGCGCGCCGCTGCCTGATGCCGAGGATTCACGCTACCGATCGCGCATCTATCGCGGCATGGCGATGACGGTTTAAGGAGTTAGGGTGAGCGACTATCTGCCCTTTGAAAAAGCGATCGAGGCGCTCGATCAAAGTGCGGCGAATTTGCGCCGCACGGGCGAGCGCCTTGATGAGGCTGCGCAGCTGGAGGAGCGGGCGCAGCGCCAGCTTAGCTTTCTCTATAGCAAGCTGACGCCCTGGCAGCGGGCGATGGTGGCGCGGCACCCGGCCCGGCCGCATATCAACCATTATATCGATGGCCTGTTCACTGATTTCATGCCGCTGGGGGGTGATCGCGCCTTTTCTGATGATCCAGCGATGACCGGTGGGCTTGCCAGTTTCCAGGGGCGGCCAGTGGTCGTGCTTGGTCATGCCAAGGGCGACGATACTGCCTCGCGCCTCAAGCACAATTTCGGGATGGCCAAGCCCGAGGGCTATCGCAAGGCGATCAGGCTGATGGATTTGGCGGATAAGTTCGGCCTGCCGGTCATCACCTTGGTCGATACGCCGGGGGCGTTTCCGGGCATGGACGCTGAAGAACGCGGCCAGGCGGAGGCGATTGCGCGCAGCACCGAACGCTGCCTGTCGCTGGGCGTACCCATCGTCGCGATCATAGCCGGGGAAGGCGGATCGGGCGGTGCAGTCGCGCTGGCGGCGGCCAATCGCGTGCTGATGCTCGAACATTCGATCTATTCGGTGATCTCACCAGAGGGCTGCGCGTCAATCCTGTGGCGCAGCGCGGCGCGGGCAGCCGACGCTGCCGAGGCGATGAAGATCACTGCCGGTGAATTGCTCAGCCTTGGGGTGATCGACCGGATCGTTTACGAACCCGCTGGAGGCGCGCACCGCGACCACGCCACGATGATCAAGCGGGTGGGTGTCGCCCTGTCTGCTGAACTTGCCGCCCTTGGGGCGCTGTCTGCAACCGCATTGCGCACCGAGCGGCGCACCAAATATCTGCAGATCGGGCGGTTCGGCGCAGGGATTGGCGATCACCATTAATCGGTGATGGTTTGCGACGGGCATCTTGGCTAAATTGCTGGGGTAACCGGGGGAGAATCGTCATGCGGCAAGGCCTGTTGGTGGTGATGGTGATGCTGGTCGGCTGCACGGCGGGCGGGGGTGCCGACGATAATCAGGCGGCGAGCGATCCGGCGATCAACAGCGCCAATGTCGCGCTTGCCGACCCAGCACCTGCTCCATCGACCACTGCTGTCTCGCCGCTCTTGGTCGCGCTGGTTGGCGATGGCTTGCAATTGGTCGATGGCGACAGCGGCAAGACCTATGCAGTGCCATTTGGTACGGCGCAGGATGAGGCGCTTGAGCGTATCGGCAAGGTCCAGGGCCCGATCGGCGATTCGGGCGATTATGAAGAATGCGGCGCGGGGCCAATTTTCTATGCGGACTTCCCCGGCAAGCTGACATTGCTGTTTCAGGACAAGAAATTTGCCGGCTGGAGCGTTGGCGGTCCGGGCGCCGATGCCAAGCTGACGACATTGGCGGGTATTGGCGTGGGCAGCACGCGCAAGGCGCTGGAAGCTGCCTACACCGCGACAATCGAGGAAAGCACGATCGGCATTGAATTTATGGCGGGCGATATGTCGGGCCTGCTCGAAAGCGCCAAGCCGGCCGCCAAAATCTCGGATCTTTGGGCCGGGGTCACCTGCATCGCGCGCTGAGGCCGACAGACGTCTTTTTGCCGATCACATCATCTTGGATGCACCTGCATGACAATCATCTACGGGATCAAGAATTGCGACACGATGAAAAAGGCGCGCGTCTGGCTTGATACTGCCGGGGTTGCCTATCAGTTTCACGATTACAAAACCGCCGGGGTTGATCCAGCGCGGTTGCGCGACTGGGTGGCGCGCGCCGGTTGGGAAAGGGTGCTCAACCGGGCCGGAACGACCTTCCGCCAGTTGCCCGATGCCGACAAACAGGGAATCGATGCCGACAAGGCGATCACGCTGATGCTGGCCAACCCGTCGATGATCAAGCGACCCGTGCTGGAGTCAGGCGATGCGCTGCTGATCGGCTTCAAACCCGATGATTATCGCACGCAATTCGCCTGATCCCGGGCCTTGGCTGCGGCTGTCGGCTCCCCCATATCGCTGGTCCCCCTACAGGAGCCCCATTTATGCCGACCGCCACCTGGAATGACACCGTCATCGCTCAGTCCGACGCGACCATTGTGATTGAAGGCAACCATTATTTCCCCGCCGATTCGGTGAAGATGGAGTTGCTCGAAGACAGCAGCACGCACAGCCATTGCCCATGGAAGGGTGAAGCCAGCTACAAGACGATCGTGGCGGGTGGGCAGCGCAATGCCGATGCCGTCTGGTATTATCCTGATCCCAAGGAAAAGGCCGCGCAGATCAAGGGCTATTTCGCCTTTTGGAAAGGCGTAAAGGTCGCCTGACCGGGCGCGCTACGTACCCCAGAATTGCGATTCGCCGCGATTGGGCGCAGCGTCCCTTTCATCAAACATGGGGGAGGGAAGACCTGTGCCTTTATCCAAGCAAAAACCACCAACCTGGTTCTGGGTCGTGGCGGTAATGCTGCTGCTATGGGCGGCAGCGGGCGTGTTTGCCTTTTATGCGCATATGACCGTTGACGCGACGGCGCTGGCGGCGATGAGCGACTATGATCGGGCGTCCTATGTGAAGCTGCCGGCATGGTTCAGCTTTGTCTATGCACTTGCAGTGCTGCCCGCCCTGGCAGGATCGGTCGCGCTGCTGCTGCGATCGAAATTCGCCTGGGTGCTTTATGGGCTATCGCTGGCTGGCGTGATCGTTCAGTTCGGTTGGGTGTTCGGCGCGACCGACCTGATCGCGGTGAAGGGCGCAGCGGCGACGGTGCCGTTTCCGCTGTTTATCTTTTTGATGGCGGTGGTGCAGCTTTGGTTTGCCGGTATCGCGATCAAGCGGCGCTGGATTTCCTGAAAGAAGCGATTCTTAGGGCGGGGTCACCGGCCATTGGAATCACGGGACGACCATCGGCGAGGGTGGCATGGATCAGCCCTGCCATTGAAACACATCGTCGAGTGACTTGCCAAAGACCGCAGCGATTCGAAATGCGGCCTCAAGCGACGGCGAATATTTGCCCGCCTCGATCGCGGCGATAGTCTGCCGAGTCATGCCGATCTTTTCGGCCAGCTCGGCCTGCGTCATTTCGCCAGCCATGAAGCGCAGGGTCCGGATGCTGTTGGTGATGGGCGGGACGGCCATGATCAGCCTTCCCGACGATAACGCCAGAGTTGCGCACCGGCATTGACGACATGCGCCGCCACCAAGGCGAGCAGCAGGGCATTGCCTATTACGACCGCAATGATCGTCTTTGGATCGCCGGTTAGCCAACGCTGCGCTGCTGTGACGATGATCGGGGTTGCCACCATGACGGCGATCACCAGCATGCTCAGCAGGGTATAGGCCGGGACCGCCGCCGTTGCCGCAAAGTCGCGGTCGCGCGCATCTTCAGGCGCATTGGCGTCGGCCGGTGCCCAGATGGCAAGGATGATCGCGGCGGCCACTTCGACCGTCACCAGCAGGACCACAGATTGGATAAAGCCACCATAGGCCTGCTCCGCATTGACTGTCCCGCGCGCCAGTAAACTGCCGACGTCAAACAGATAGGAGCCCCAGATCGCTGTCTCTGCGACGATCGAAACCCACAGCATTTTTTCGCGAAACGTCATGATCACCCCAGTTGATGTCAGCATAGATAGTCATGATGTAAAAAATATCTAACATAACGTCAACTGAATTTTACTTCGGCGGCTGTCCGCTCTGGCCTCGCTTGGTTGAATCCGTTAACGGACAGCAATGTCTACGACCTTCACAATCGATACCGCGACCAGCCGCGCGAACCCCATGCCGGCGCCGATGAAACGCCTTACGGTGCCAGCGATCCAGCGGCGCAAATTCGACGGCAAAACGGAGCAGCCGCTGGTCATGCTGACGGCCTATACCGTGCGGATGGCGCAGCTGCTCGATCCGCATTGCGATATGCTATTGGTCGGTGATTCGCTTGGTCAGGTCATTTATGGCCTGCCATCAACCCTGGCGGTGACGCTGGACATGATGTGCGCGCATGGCGCGGCAGTCGTCCGGGGCAGTTATCACAGCGTTGTTATCGTCGATATGCCCTTCGGCAGCTATGAGTCCTCACCCGAGGCCGCCTTTGCCAGCGCCTCCCGCGTGATGGCTGATACCGGCTGCGCGGCGATCAAGCTGGAAGGTGGCCAGGCGATGGCACCGACAATCCGCTTTTTGAGCGAACGCGGCATCCCAGTGATGGCGCATATTGGCCTGACGCCGCAGGCGGTGAACGTGCTGGGCGGCTATGGCGCGCGTGGCCGCAGCCAGCAGGAGCATGAGAAGATCATGGCGGATGCCAAAGCGGTCGCCGATGCCGGGGCGTTTGCGATGGTGCTGGAAGGCGTGGTCGAGCCGATCGGTGCCGCTGTCACCCAAAGTGTCGATGTGCCTGTGATTGGCATCGGCGCATCGGCGCAATGCGATGGGCAGGTGCTGGTAGCAGAAGATATGCTGGGTCTGTTCGAACGGACGCCGCGGTTCGTGAAACGTTTCGGCGATATTGCTGGCCGTATTTCCGCCGCGGTTGAGACCTATGCGAACGATGTCCGGTCCCGGGCATTTCCTGGGCCGGAACAGACCTACGCCCCCAAGGATTGATACCCTTTCGTTTACTCAGGGCTGCCGCTAAGGTCCGCGCCTTCCTGCCATCCGATGGAGCATATCTTGGCCGTTACGCCACCAACCAATGAAGCATTTCTGCGCGAAGTCGATGAAGAGCTGCGTCGCGACCAGGCCAGGGATTTCTGGACCCGCTATGGCCGCTGGCTGATTGGCGCGGTGGTGTTGGGGCTGGCTGCCTTTGCCGGTGTGCTCGTTTGGCAGAACCAACGCCAGCAACAGGCCGGCGAACAAGGTGAGCAGCTCGCCACGGTATTTGAAAAGCTGGGCGCGGGCGACGAAAAGCTGGCGACTAAACCGCTTGCCGCGCTCGCAGACGATGGCATTGGCGGGTATCGCTCGCTGGCCAAGTTTACCCAGGCAGACATTCTGTTGCAGAAAAATGATCTGAAGGGGGCCGCCGCGAAATTTGGCGAGGTGGTGAATGATACCGGCGCGGCCAAACCGTTCCGTGATCTGGCGCTGATCCGCCAAACCTATGCAGAATATGATGGCTTGAAGCCGCAGACCGTGATCGATCGGCTAAAGCCGCTTGCTGTGCCGGGCGAACCCTGGTTCGGCTCTGCTGGCGAATTGGTGGCGATCGCTCACCTGAAATTGAACCAGAAGCGGGCGGCCGGCGATTTGTTCGGCCGGATTGCCAGAGATCAGACCGTGCCTGAAAGCCTGCGCCAGCGCGCGGTGCAGATGGCCGGTGAGCTCGGCGTCGATGCCGTAGACCAGACTGAGGAAAAGAAACCGCAATGATGAAATCACTTCGATCGCCGATCGCCATTGCGGCGCTGATCGCGCTGAGCGGTTGCGGAGCCTTTAAAGGCGGGCCGAAAAAGACACCGACGCTGGGCGATCGCGTGCCGATTCTGGTGTCGGAAAACGGCGCCGAAGCCGACAAGACGATCGCCGATGTGCAAGTGCTGCTGCCGCCGGCTGGACCAATTGCCGATTGGGCGCAGCCGGGCGGCAACGCCGCCAAATCGCTTGGCCATGTCGCACTGGGCACGGAACTCTCGCGGGTATGGTCGGCGAACATCAATGGCGGATCCAATCGCCAGCGGCTTGGTGCCGCGCCGGTGGTTGCCGAAAATAAGCTGTTCGTGGTTGATGTCGATGCGGTCGTCCACGCCTTTGCGGCCGACACCGGCAAGCCATTGTGGAAGGCACCGCTGACCGAGAACAAGGAAAACCGCGATGCTCGTTTTGGCGGCGGCGTCAGCTTTGACGAAGGCCGCTTGTTTGCCAGCGATGGCCTGGGCGACATCGTTGCGTTGGATGCCACCAATGGCAAGATTTTGTGGCGGGTCCGCCCATCGGGGCCACTGCGTGGGGCGCCGACGGTCGCCAATGGCGCGGTCTATGTGCTGAGCCAGAATAACGAGCTTTACGCGCTGTCACAGACTGACGGAACGGTGCAATGGACCGCCAGCGGGTCGCTTGAATCGCAGGGCGTGTTCGGGGTCGCTGCACCGGCAGCCGCGCGCGGCACGATTGTCGCTGGATTTTCGTCCGGCGAACTCAACGCCTATCGTTATGAAAATGGACGCGTCTTGTGGCAGGAAATCCTGTCGCGGACGAGTGCGTCAACCTCGGTTTCCAGTCTTGCCGATATCGATGCGGCACCAGTGATTGATCAAAACCGCGTTTATGCCGTCGGCGAAGGCGGGCGCATGGTTGCGCTTGAGCTGACCACGGGCCAGCGATTGTGGGAACAGAATCTGGCCGGCATTTCCACCCCATGGATTGCTGGCGAATGGGTGTTCGTGGTGACCGATGATGCCAAGCTCTATTGCTTGTCGCGCGCGAACGGAAAGATTCGCTGGATCAGCGACCTTGGCGGCTTCAAAAACATGAAGAAGCGGAAAAACGCGATTAGCTGGATTGGCCCTGTGCTTGCGGGCGGCCGCCTGATCCTGCTCAATTCCGAAGGCAAAATCGTCTCTGTCTCCCCGACAACTGGCGAAAAAGGCGCGGTAATCAAGGGCGGTGCATCGTTCAGTCTCCCGCCGCTGGTGGCAGGTAATCTGCTGTACACGATTGATGCCAAGGGGCGGATCACTGCGTATCGATAATCGGTGCGTCACGGCGGGTGGCGAAAATCAGCGGTGGCGCTAAAAGGCCCCGATGGCACAGCTTCCCGTCGTCGCAATTATTGGCCGCCCCAATGTCGGCAAATCCACCTTGTTCAACCGACTTGTCGGTAAAAAACTGGCACTTGTCGATGATCGCCCTGGTGTCACGCGCGATCGGCGCGAGGGCGATGCGCATCTGATCGGCCTCGATTTTCGAATCATCGATACCGCCGGCTATGAAGACGAGGATGCCGCCTCGCTACCAGGGCGGATGCGCCAACAGACCGAAGCGGCGGTGAAAATGGCCGATGTCGCGCTGTTCCTGATCGATGCGCGCGTCGGGTTAGTCCCGCTCGACGAAGAAATCGCGCGCTGGCTGCGCGGATCGACAACGCCGATCGTGCTTGTCGCCAACAAGGCGGAAGGCCGCGCTGGCGAAGCGGGCGTGCTTGATTCGCTGTCGCTTGGGTTTGGCGATCCGGTGCAGCTCTCCGCTGAACATGGCGAGGGGCTCGGCGACCTGTTTGAGGCACTTTTCCCGCACCTTGAGGGCAAGGCGATCGAGGAAGAGGCTGAAGAGGATGAGGACAATCCCAATGCCGTGCTCAAGCTGGCGATTGTTGGTCGTCCCAATGCCGGCAAATCAACGCTGATTAATCGCATCCTGGGGGAGGATCGGCTGATTACGGGGCCCGAGGCAGGTATTACCCGTGATTCGATCGCGATCGATTGGGAATGGCCCAATCCTGCGGGCGGTACGCGCCCCGTGCGCCTGATCGACACCGCCGGCATGCGCAAGCGCGCGAATGTGCAGGATAAGCTCGAAAAACTGTCAGTCGCTGATGCGCTGCATGCGATCGATTTTGCCGAGGTCGTTGTGCTGTTGCTCGATGCGACGCGGGGGCTAGAGGTCCAGGATCTGAAGATTGCCGATCGGGCCCTGCAGGAAGGGCGTGCGCTGATCATCGCGCTCAACAAATGGGATGTCGCGGAGGATGCGAGCCGATTGTTCAATGGCGTTCGCGCCGCCCTTGACGAGGGCTTGGCCCAGGTACGTGGCGTGCCGCTGCTCACCATTTCGGGCGCAACGGGCAAGGGCATTGATCAACTGATCGCGGCGGCCTTTGAAACGCGTGACGCCTGGTCGCGCCGGGTCGGCACTGGCGAACTCAATCGCTGGTTTGAACGCGCTGTCGAAGCCAATCCGCCACCGGCACCCGGTGGCAAGCGGATCAAGCTGCGTTACCTCACTCAGGCCAAGACACGTCCACCAGGTTTCGTCTTGTTCGGTACCAGGGTCGATCAGTTGCCCGAAAGCTATCAACGCTATTTGATCAACGGGATTCGTCGCGATCTTGGCTTTGGTGCGGTGCCCGTGCGGCTGACCTTGCGCGCGCCGAAAAATCCTTTTGATTCATGATTTTGAAGATTGATGCCCGCGGGCAGCGGTGCCCGTGGCCAGCGATTCGTCTGGCGCGGGCATTGCGTGAAGCGCATCCCCAGATCGAAATCATGGCCGATGATCCTGCGGCCGAGCGTGAACTCACGGCCGTAGCGACCGCCGCCGGGGCGACGATTACGCGACAATCGTCTCAATTCTCACAGATTTTTCACGTTGCCGGGCCCGGTGTCGTCAACATCTCCTTTACTTCAAACGGCTAAACCAAGGGTGGACCTTCGCTTTAGTCGGTTCAGCAATGGAGAGTTCTGGGTGACTTTGCAGGGCAATATGTTGGTTGATTGGGATGCCTATGCGCAGGCGCGTAGCGAACTGGGCACAGCATTTGTGCGTATCCTGGGGTATTTTCAGGAAGACGGGATCAAATCGGTCGCGGCGATCGAGGCGGCAATGCGCGCCGGTAACGCTGCTGCTTTGGTGATCCCAGCCCATACCCTGAAGGGGGAGGCGCGTCAGTTTGGCGCCGAACCGTTAGCGGTTGCGGCAGAACGCATCGAAACGATCGCTCGCGCTTGTGTCGAGAAGCGCGATTCGCCCGACGAAGCACTCGCGCATATCGTCGATCTCCGTCCGCTTTTCGAAGCGACGCTGGAGTTGCTGCAACGCGAGGCCAATCCGCTGGTTGCGCGCAAGCCGGGCTTCGGACGGCGCGCAATGAGCGGCTTTTAACCTCAACGCCGATCGGCGTCAGTCCTGTTCGGCCTTGCTGTTGAGCTGGATGTAGTTTTCCAGCCCCATCCGGGCGATCATGTCGAACTGGCGTTCGAGCATGTCGACATGTTCCTCTTCACTCTCAAGGATTGAGACGAACAGTTCGCGTGACCCATAATCACGGACCGCTTCGCAATGCGCCACGGCATCGCGCAGCACGCCGATTGCTTCCTCTTCAAGCGCCAGATCGGCTTTCAGCACTTCCTCGACATTCTCGCCGATTCGCAACCGGCCCAGCATCTGGAAATTCGGCAGGCCGTCCAGAAACAGGATGCGCTCGGCGAGTTGATCGGCATGCTTCATCTCGTCGATCGATTCATGGCGCTCATGCGCCGCGAGCTTTTTGATGCCCCAATTATCGAGCAGTCGGAAATGCAGCCAATATTGATTGACCGCTGTCAGCTCATTTTTGAGAACTGCATTCAGGTACTCGATGACCTTGGCGTCACCCTTCATTGTCGATCTCCACGCTGGTTGTCCCAAGCAAACCGGTGAAAGCGGCTCAGGTCAAGCGGCGACGCGTTCCTCGGCAATGATTTGACGGGCAAAATCCAGGCACTGGCCACATTTTGGCTGACTACCAAGGGCGCGATAGGCGGCGCAGGCAGTGGCCGCACCACCGCGTGCGGCCTGGCGGAGGTCCTGTTCCTTCAACGCATTGCAAATGCAAACGACCATCATGCCCTCGCTCTCAAACGGACAATGCCGCTAATGAGAGTGATTCGCAAGGCTTATTGCATTTGGTTCGCATTAACTGACCGCGTACCGCGACGATGGGTCATCGGCGCTATTTGGGGGACCGCAATTCGCGGCGGATCATTAGTTTCAGGCCGGACCAGACGGCATCGACCGCGCATACCTTCACATCAACCAGGCCCATCGGCAGAATGATCTCTCGAATGACGTCTTCGGTGATGTCGGTGGGCTGTTTCGATGCCTTTTTGGGCCAGGAAATCCAGATAAAGCCGCCTGGCGCGATCGCTGTCCGCAAGTGCGTCGCAAGCCGGGCAAGCTCGGCACGGGTGGTGACAAACACATGCGCGGCATCAAGCCGGGCTTCCATGGTCGCGCATTCGTCAACACCGATGCCTACCGGGTCTATTTCGGTGCGGACGCTCTCGGGCATCGCGCTGAACCAGACGCGCATGCCGGGCTTGAATCCCAGCTTTTTGGCGAGCGGGGTGCCGGAATAGCCCGCCACCGGGGTCGTCATAACCAGCTCGCGATCTGGGTGAGTGGCTTTTTGCGCAGCGCGTGGAGCGGGACGGTGGCGTCGGGCGCGGCATGGCCAGCGACGATGATCATCACCGGCTTCTCGCTCGCCGGCCGTTTGCACACGCGGTTAAGGAAGCGCATCGGATTGGGGGTATGGGTCAGCGTCGTAATATTGGCAGCGGTTAGCGCGGCGAGCAGAAAGCCGCAGGCGATGCCGACGCTTTCGTTGACGTAATAATTTTGCTTGTCGTCGCTGGGCTCAATCCCGCCGCGCCGCTGCGCGAAAGCGACGATCAGCCAGGGTGCGCTTTCGAGAAAGGGCTTATCTGGATCAGTGCCGAGTGGCCCCAATGCATCGAGCCATTCGGGGCCCGCTTTGCCGTTATAAAAGGCGCGTTCTTCTTCTTCGGCGGCGACGCGGATCTGGGCCTTCAGATCGGGGCTTTCGATCACCGCAAAATGCCATGGTTGGTGATTGGCACCACTTGGTGCGGTGCCCGCCGCCTCAATCGCGGCTTCGATGATTGCGCGCGGTACTGGCGCGTCGCTGAAATAGCGACAGCTGCGCCGGGTAAGGAGGTGATCGCGAAAGGCCTGTGTGCGGGCGAGTCGCTCGTCATCGGCAATCGCGGGCAGGCCGGGCCAGGGCTGGGCAGGGTGATCTAGCATGAAGAAATGTCCGACGAGTCTGGTGGCCGCGACGACCTGTGCGTGCCTGTGGTTACCCTGCCGACTTTTGGCACAGTGCGGCAGCGCTGGGCAGCCCCTTTGCGTGCGGCGTTGTCGTCATTGCTGGCGCTATGCGTCTCGCTGCGGGCCTAGTCGAGCAGACTGTCTTCCTCGACGGGCGCCAACGCTGGCGACAGCAGCTGAATGATGCCCAAAGCGACCAGATAGGCACAGCCGGCAACCGCAAAGATTGGCGTATAGGAGCCCAATGTCGCCAGCATCGCGCCAGCATATTGCGACATCGCCATGCCGCCAATTGCCCCCATTGCCCCGCCCATGCCGATCACCCGGCCGACCGCGCGTTTTGGAAACAGATCGGATGGCAGGGTGAACAAATTGACCGAAAAGCCCTGGTGCGCCGCCCCTGCTAGGCCAATGATCGCAACCGCCAGCCACAGATTAGAGATATTGACCGCGATGATGACCGGCAAGGCGAGCAGCGCGCAGACCAGCATCGTCAGCTTGCGTGCCCGGTTGACCGATACCCCGCGCTTGATCAGCGCCGATGAGGCCCAACCGCCAAGAATGCTGCCCGCGTCCGACATGATATAGATCGCCGCGAGCGGCAGCCCAAAGGTCTTCAACTCCAGCCCGTGCCGTTTGTGGAGAAAATCGGGCAGCCAGAACAAAAACATCCAGAATACCGGATCGATCAGCATTTTCCCGATCGCAAAAGCCCAGGCTTCGCGCATCCGCAAAATGCGGCTCCACGCGATCGGTGCGGACAGTTCAGGCGTCTCCTCCACCGGCATCTTGTCGACGATGCCGCCACCGACATTTGGCCGGCGGTAGAAGATCAGCCAAAAGGCAAGCCAGACCATGCTCGCCAGGCCCGTCGCGACAAAGGCCGCGCGCCAACCATAGGCACCGACAACGACCGGCACGATCAGCGGGGTAACGATCGCGCCGACATTGACGCCGGCATTGAACAGGCCGGTGGCAAAGGCGCGCTCCTGCTTGTCAAACCATGCCGCGATCGCGGCCAATCCGGCGGGATAGCCGCCGCCTTCGCCGATGCCGAGCAGCGCCCGCGCCATCATGAATTCACCGGCGCTGCGGGCGAAGCCATGCGCCATCTGCGCGACCGACCAAATGACGAAAGCGACTGCCAGGCCGATGCGCGCGCCGAGCCGATCAACCACCGCACCGAACATTAGATAGCTGGTTGCGTAAGCGGCCTGGAACCAGAAAACCATATTGGCATAGTCCATCTCGCTCCATTTGAGCTCAGCGGACAGGCTGGGCTTGAGGACGGCGAGCATCTGCCGATCGAAATAATTGAACGCCATCGCACTGAAGAGCAGCGCGGCCACCCACCAGCGCCCGCGGTGGCGCGCCGGTGGATTGATCGTTTCAGCGCTTGGCGTAGCGACCGCCCCCATGACAGTCACTGGTCGTCCACATAGCGGAACCGGATCCGCGAAATGATATCGCCCACAGCCTCCAGCGGTTGGCCATAGATATCGAAGAGATGCGCCCGCAGCGACGCTTCGTCATAAACGTCGGGCGATGAACCAGCGAAATCCTCGGGCCGCAGGTCCATTGGCGCCAGAACATCAATCGCTTCGATCTGGATACGCATCCGCAAGGCGTTGAAGACAGGGGGAATGCCGAGCGCGTCTGAGCCGGATTGCACAATCACGCGGGCGGTAACGGTTTCCCCTGGCCGATATCCCCGCCATTTAGGCCAGCGGCGATCACCGGGACGAAAGACGGTCGTTAGCGATCGATTGAGCAATAGCGGCTCGTACGTCAGCCGAAACGCCATCTCATCGCGTGGCAAATCCAGGGGTTTAACCGGTAATGGTGCCTGCGTGGTTGCGGGCTTGGATGTCGTCATCCCAACGCTTTGCGCATAATGTCGAGCAAGGTCGCATCCGGCTTGTCGAGGCCGGTCAGGATCTTGAACGCTGGCGCTGCCTGGAACAGGTTCATGTGCTGGCCCGAATGCGTGCGATGGCCAGCGTTGCGCGCCAGCTTCAGGGTCAGCGGCAAGTCTTCGAGCAGAATGTCTGCGACGATGGCGGCTTGGGGCAGGCGCGACAGATTGGCCATTGATTGGGCCAGATCCATTTCGACATTGCCCGTCATGGCGGCAAAGGCGCTGAACTTTTCGTTCGGCTGCGCGCCTTTGTTCGATGTGTTGACGACCAGACCAGCATCGGCGATCTCTTCGCCAAGCGCGCTTTCGGCAACGGCGCGCGCGGTTGTCAGCGGCGCAATAAGATCGGCGATCGTCTGCGCCTTGGCGACGGTGCGGTTGACGATCACCACTTCGCGCGGCTTTTCCTTGGCCAGTTCATAGGAGATGGGCAGCGCCGTGCCCCCGGCACCAAGAATGACGATCTTCTGGCCAGCAACGCAGCCGGGATATTCGTTGAGCAACCCGGCCACAAAGCCGATGCCATCGGTATTATGGCCGACAAAGCGATCGCCGTCCCGGGCGATCACATTGACGCTGCCAATGACCTCGGCAGAGGGCGCCAGACCATCAAGCGATGGCGCGATCTTGTCCTTAAAGCCCGATCCCGCACCGCCGCCGCTATAGATTGAGCAAGACCTTAACCCCGCAACAATCTCGCCAACCCGCGCCGGATCGCCGATCATGAAGCAACTGCGATAGGGCAGGCCATAATGGGCGAACACTGCATTATGCATCGCCGCCGATCCGCCCGGATAATCGTGATCGATCAGGAAAACATAAAGGCGTTCCAGCTTTTCGTCGGCGAGATCGAGCGCGTTATTGCGGGGTTGGGCCGCAACACTGACCAGCCCCGACTCAATCATCGCTTTGATAGGTGCCAAGGGCGCAGCTTTGCTACCGCCCCCAAAAAGGGTGCTGAAAATGCCCATGATATCCCCTTGCCCCGAGTTTGACTGCGTGTGGTAAACGGATACGCCCTCCTAACAGGGCGCGCAACTGCTCGGCTATCGGCTTACCGGGGCTGTACGCCGCCAATATCGGGCCTTTTTGCCATCAGCAATCGGCTATCTAGCGACAATGAAGCGACATTTTTTGCGTCAATCAACGCATGAGAATTTTATCGGATCAACGGCAAAAAAGCGTCACCAAAGAGCTCAGGCACCAGTATCTGCCCAAGGACGACAGGGGACCCGGCGTTCTTGCTGGTTGCTGCCGATAAATGAGCGCTTAATCGCGCCGGGCGGCGAGCTTGGCAGTGATGGCGATTGGGGTCGCGACCAGCGCGATATGGCGGACCAACGGCACAATGATGTCCAGCGGCGCCGTCCCTGGAACCTGATCCGGCCACCGCAGCGGCAATACGATCCAGGTCATGATGAAGGCCAGGATCATCCCATAGCCAAAGGCGCTGATTTCCGGCGTGCTATTGACCAGCGGTAAACGGGCAGCCGCGATAAGATAAACCAGCACCATTGCCAGGATAATGCCGAAATGGACGGCGGCGCCAATTGCCAGCACTGTCGTTGCATCGGCGATGGCCGCTGGATCAACGACAGCGCCTGCGATCAGGCGCAAGACGGATTCAGGCGTGCCACCACTGAGCTTCGCGAGGCCAACTTGTCCGAGCAGATCCGCTGCGCCGGCAAACATCGTGCCGCCCAGCAGCGCCAGGATAAAGCCGACGACGCTGTAGGATGTCGGCTTTGCAGCGATATACCATGATCCGCCCGTCACCGTTGTCATGATCGTGTTTCGTGCTGAGCGAAGTCGAAGCACAGGGCGCACCGCTTGGCCTTCGACTTCGCTCAGGCCGAACGGAGGTGGTGCAGATTTAACGCACGTTGCTGTAGTGCAGTCACTCCCGCCGATTCGCATGGCGTGACAATGCGAACAATTTCCAAGCGACGGCGACGACCATCGATAGGTGGACGCCGTTGGCATATCGGTGGCAGGAATCGTCATTGTTATTCCCCCTTTCGCGCGCGATCGCCGTGATCGCGCTATTGGGGAAAGAGGTTCGGCAGGCCGCCTTCTCGACAGCGCTGCGTTTCTATTTTTCGGGGGCAGGGCTGCCCATTAACGTGGCGAAAAATCCCTGATGCGCCGCCCGCAAGTCAGTCAGGCTGACGACGTGGTCGGTGACCGGGCATTCGACGATGATGCGGTTTGCAATGGTGCGGCCAATGCGCTCGACTGAGACCTCGGCATCGATCGAGGCATGCAGAAAGTCGTTGAGATGCTCGTCGCGGATGGTCGCGACATAGAGACCCTGATCCTCGGCAAAATAGGTCCGAGCGAGGCCATAAGGCAGCGGTGCGCTGATCATGGCGCCGATATCGCCTGCCAGGGCCATTTCCGCGATGGCGACGATCAGGCCACCGTCGGACACGTCATGAACCGCGCTGAGCGCCCCTTTTTCGATCTGCGCGCGGACGAATTCGCCATTTCTGCGCTCGGCGGCCAGGTCGACGCGGGGGGGCGGGCCGTCCTCGCGCCCGTGGAGCTCCCGCAGCCACAGCGACTGGCCAAGATCGTGGCGCGGCGTGCCGATCAACATGATGACATCGCCGGTGCCTTTGAAGGCAATCGTGGCTGATTTGGTCCAGTCGGCAAGCAAGCCAACGCCGCCGATTGCGGGGGTGGGCAGGATGGCCGATCCCGTGCCGTCCTCATTCTTGGTTTCGTTATACAGGCTGACATTGCCCGACACGATCGGGAAATCGAGTGCAGCGCACGCCTCAGCCATGCCCTCGATACAGCCAACGAATTGCCCCATAATCTCAGGGCGCTGCGGGTTGCCGAAATTCATGCAATCGGTGGTGGCAAGCGGCTTCGCGCCGACAGCGGACAGGTTGCGATAAGCCTCGGCAATCGCCTGTTTCCCGCCCTCGACCGGATCGGCAAAGCAATAGCGCGGGGTGCAATCGGTCGTGATTGCCAGCGCCTTGCCGGTGCCATGGATGCGGACCACCGCTGCATCGCCGCCGGGCGGCTGAAGCGTGTCGCCGCCAACCTTCTGGTCATATTGCTCCCAGATCCAGCGCCGTGAGGCAAGATCGGGCGACGCCATCAGCTTGAGCAAATCGCCAGCAACGTCCTTGCAGTCGGGGATATCGACCAGCGCCTTGGCGGGCGGGGTGGCGACCCAGGGGCGGTCATAGGCGGGCGCATCGTCGGCGAGCGGGCCGAGCGGGATGTCGGCAACGGTTTCGCCGTGGTGGACGAGCACCATGCGGCCCGTATCGGTCACTTCGCCGATCACCGCGAAATCGAGTTCCCATTTGCGGAAGATGGCCTCGGCGAAATCCTCCTGGCCAGGCTTGAGGACCATCAGCATGCGCTCCTGGCTTTCGCTCAGCATCATCTCATACGCCGTCATGCCAGTTTCGCGCTGCGGCACCTTGTCCATGTCGAGCCGGATACCGACGCCGCCCTTCGATGCCATTTCCACGCTGGAGGACGTCAGACCCGCCGCGCCCATATCCTGGATCGCGACGATCGCATCGCTGGCCATCAGTTCAAGACAGGCTTCGATCAGCAGTTTTTCGGTGAAAGGATCGCCGACTTGGACAGTGGGGCGCTTTTCCTCCGAATCCTCGGAAAAATCGGCCGATGCCATGGTCGCGCCATGGATGCCGTCGCGGCCAGTCTTGGAGCCGACATAGACGATCGAATTGCCAACGCCCGATGCGGCGGAATAGAATATCTTGTCCTGCTCGGCGATGCCCACGGTCATCGCGTTGACCAGGATATTGCCGTCATAGGCGCGGTGGAAATTGACCTCACCGCCGACCGTCGGCACGCCGACGCAATTGCCGTAACCGCCAATGCCATGGACGACGCCCGCGATCAGGTGGCGCATCTTGGGGTGATCGGGGCGCCCGAAACGCAGCGCATTCATATTGGCGACGGGGCGTGCGCCCATCGTGAACACATCGCGCAATATGCCACCAACCCCTGTCGCCGCGCCCTGATAGGGCTCGATATAGCTGGGGTGGTTGTGGCTCTCCATCTTGAAGATCGCGGCCTGACCATCGCCGATATCGATAACGCCGGCATTCTCGCCGGGGCCACAAATGACTTGTGGGCCAGTGGTTGGCAGCTTTTTCAAGTGGATACGGCTGGATTTATAGCTGCAATGTTCAGACCACATGACCGAGAAGATGCCAAGTTCGGTCAGGTTGGGCTCGCGGCCAAGCGCGTTCAGGACGCGGGCATATTCGTCTTCGGACAGCCCATGCTGGGCGACGATTTCAGGCGTGATGGCGCTCATGTCCTCGCGCATAGCGGTGTCGAGGCGACGCGTCACCCCCGGTTCGATCCTCGCTTAGCCGTTGAATACAGATCGAAACGTTAGTTAACATAAAAGCAACCATCACTTGTGGTAATGCGCTTGGCTGATAATATCATCATAACAATCTATAGTTAATTTGCGTTTTAGTAATGCTAAATCATCATAAATGGCACTAAGACAATTTAGTGACATTTATTAGATATCACGCTCTCAATAGATTTTGGGAGGTGGTTACATGAAACAGCACGTCACCATGGAAGATGTTTGGGTTCCAAAGGGCGCGGATGCCGCGCCACGCCGATTCATCAAGCCATTGTCTTTCGTGCCGATGTTTGCGCGGGGCGGCGACACACTCCAGCGTTTGGCAGCAGAAGCGAAGCGTCGCCCCGATGATGCCGGGGCATTTGAGCGGCTCGGCATCGCCTATGCCAATTCCGGCGATCATGCCCAAGCCGCTCAGGCGCTTGGCGAATCGGTTGCGATCGACCCGAACCGGAGCCGTGCCTGGTCAGCATTGGGCGAAGCGCAGACCCGCGCTGCTGGCGCGGATCAGGGCCCGATCCCCCATGCCGCCCGCCGCTCATTTGATCGTGCCCTGGCACTCGATCCGGAGGATGTGCGGGCGCAATTCTATCTCGCGCTCGACAAGGACGCGCAAGGCGCGCCTGAGCTGGCCATCGACGCCTGGCTCGGTCTGCTTCGCGTCGTCTCGCTCGGTTCCGGGCCGGAAGAGAAGATCCGCGCAGCCATCCTCGCGTCGCTCAATCGAAAGATGCATATCGATTGAGCCGGGCGCGGCAATGCCTACCCCATCGCGGCGGCGGCGTATGTATTGCCACGCCTTGGGGTAGTTATCGGCTATTCGCTGGCGCGACCGCGATTGCCGAGGCTTGCGCTGCGGGCAGGCGGATCAACGGCCAGAGCAATTGTTCGCCGGCGCTGGTCGGCGGCAGATTTTCGACGCCGTAAAGCTCAGGATAGCGGCGCGTGATCTTGGCGGTGCCAAACAGCATGTCCCATACGAAAAGCAGATTGCCGAAATTGCCCTTATAGTTGGTCACCCCATCATGCGCGTGGCGGCCATGGTGCGCGAAATGCGTCGCAGGGGTGGAGATGACGCGTTCAACGAGCCACATCACCGGTGCGGTAAAGCGGTTGCGATAAAGCGGTTCGTCCCAGCGAACATCCGAATGGGCGCCGATGATCACCGCCATCTTGACGACCGTATAGCCCGCATAAAGCCAACCCAGACCCAGATAGATGAGTACGCCTGCGAACCACAATGAGGGCATTAGGGCATAGTAAAAGATGTTGTTTCGATAGACGACGCGGACCGACATATATTCGGCATTATGATGCGGCCGGTGGAGCTTGTAGAGCCACGACACCGTGTGGCTCGCCCGGTGCCACCAATATTGCATCATATCTTCGCAGACGAGCAGCAGCGCGAGTTGGGCCAGGACCGGCCAGCCGATCAGCGCGTCACGCGTGCCGGGGGCGATCATCTGGGTGAGGGCAAACCCGCCAGCGACGACCAGCGGCTGGGTCACGGCGATCAACATCACCGTCCCGACAATCTCGACGATTGCATCCTGGCGTGTCGCCCCGGGTTTACGAAAAAAGCCCACGCTGATCGCTTCTAGAAGGGCAAAACCGACATAGACGCCGGCAATCGCGATTAGTTCCATTCTCATCTGCGCTCTCCCTGGCGCGCCCGCGCCGGGGCTACCCGATTGCGATAGGCGAGTTGACGGCGTAAGAATGACAAGAGGTTGGCATTTGGACGTGCGATGACACGACTGCTCGATTTCGACACGCCCAGTCTGGTGTCTTTGCTGCCGAGGGAAGCGGCGACCGCGCTGCGTCAGGCGGCGACAATGGTCGTCCATGGCGATGGGGCGTTAATCTTTTCGCGCGGCGATGCGCGCCCGGGGCTTAGTCTTGTCCGGACTGGCGCGGTGCAAATCGGTAACCCTGGGATCGACGGTTCGTTTGTTGTCACGTCAGTGCTCGGTCCAGGCCAATGTTTCGGCGAAATGACTCTGTTCGGTAACTTGCCACGCACGCATGATTCGGTCGCGGTCGGCCAGACAGTGATCGATCACCTGACCCCGACAGCCTATGCCGCGGCCAGCGCCGCGCATCCGGCGATCAACCAGGCGATATTGGGGATGATGGCGCGACGCATCTACGCGCTGCTTGAGTTCAGCGACGATCTGCGCCGCCTACCATTGATCGTCCAGTTGGCCAAGACTTTGCTGCGGATGGCATCGGCGGGTTCGCGCGGCACCGCCGTACAGGCTAATCAGGAGGCGATTGCCGCGACATTGGGTGTATCCAGGGTCGCCATTGGCACCGCGCTGGCGACGCTTGAAGGCCAGGGGTTGATCAAGCGCGGCTATGGCCGGGTGGCGATTCCCGACCGCGCCGCGCTGCAGCAATGGGTGGCCGACCGGACGATGTTGGCGCCGATTGACGGGTAGGGTTGACGTTGGCGATCTGCGGGCTTCAGTCTTTGGGCAGTTCACGGATTTCAATCGTGCCGCCGGCTTCAAAGACAGGATTGCCGATTACCAGCGCCTTGGCGGCAGCCAGATCGGGCGCGGCGATCCGGATGAACCCGCCCAGCTGCGCGCTGATCGGTGGCGGGGCGCCGGCCTTGTTAATGCAGATGCCGTCGCCAATGCTGCTGCCGCCTTGAAAGGCGCCGGAAGCATGGAGCATGCCGAAATACGCATCCCATCCCGTGTCGTCGACATTGGGATCAGCATCGCGGTGCATCAGCAGGATATAGTCGGTCATCAGGCGTCCTCGCGCGGGCCGTTGAGCCAGCGCCCAATGATAACACCGGCCGCCGCACCCGCAAATTGCGCGAGGATAAATCCCGGCGCGTCGATCGGGCGGATTCCGGCAAAGCTGTTGGTTATGGCGCGTGCGATGGTGATGGCCGGGTTGGCAAAACTGGTCGATGAGGTGAACCAATAGCCAGCGACGATCCAAAGCGCGACCAGGGCGGGCACGGCATCTGGCCGCTGGCGGCTGCCCACCACGATCGTGAACAACAGGCCAAAGGTCGCGACAAACTCGCCGATCCATTGGCCGGTGCCCGTGCGCGACTTGATGCCCAACTGCAGCAAGGGCAGGTCGAACATCGCATGGACGATCAACACGCCGATGATGCCGCCGATCAATTGCGCGGCAATGAAGGGCAGCCAGTCGCGGCGCGCGCCGAGCATCAGCGTTACCGCCGGGTTGAAATGCGCGCCCGAAATCGGCCCGAGCAAGGTGATGAGCACATAAAGCACCGCCCCGGTCGCGCCCGTATTGCCCAGCAAGGCAATGGCGTCATTGCCACCCGACAGCCGCTCGGCCATCACGCCGGATCCCACGACGGTGGCGAACAGGATGAGCGCGCCGATGAACTCAGCGGCGATCGCGCGGACGCCGCTGGTCGTCACAGAATGTCGCGGACGAGATCCTGCGGACGGCAGAGCCGAACGCCCTTGTCGGTCTCGACCAATGGACGGTTGATCAGCACCGGGTGCGCCATCATAGCATCAAGGATCGCATCACCGTCCTTGTCGAGCAGGTCGAGCTCAGCGCAAAGCTCTGCGGCGGGGGTGTTGTGCGTCCGCAACCCGGCGCGCGGCGTGATGCCGGCGCGGGCATAGAGCCCCGCCAGCGTATCGCGGCTGGGCGGAGTCTTGAGATAGTCGATAACCTCGACGTCGATGCCGGGCGTCTCCTGAAGGATCGCCAGCGTCTTGCGCGAGGTACCGCAGGCGGGGTTGTGCCAGATGGTAGCTTTCATCAGTTGCACCCGCACGCTGTCTTCGAGGTCAGCGCGTCAATCGTGGCGGAGGTGCCATAGGTCGTGGCCTCGCCTTCGGTCAGGAAGGTCTCCCAGACGACGCCTTGCGGATCGGTGATCCAGCTTTTTTCCGACTTGGCGTAGCAACAGGTGGTCTTGCCCTCCTCAACCACGGGCGCATCGGCTTTTTTGAGGCGGGCATAGACATCGGCCAGCTCGCCGGCATCTTCGACCTGAATGCCGAGATGCTCGACGCCTGCGGCGGTCCCGCGCATCGAAATCGCAAAATTGACGCGCGGATCATCGAGCATCCATTTGGCGTAATCGGGCTTGGTCACGCTCGGTTCAGAGGCGAATAGTGCCGAATAGAAACCGATGGAGCGATCAAGATCATCGACCGCGACATGGACATGGAGGCGCTTCATGCGACTTTCCTTTGTGTTTCGGAGGCAGCAACAGCGTCGGGCGCACAGGCGGCGCCCCCGCAGCAATTCTCAGTCAGATAATCGACCAGCCCCGTCATCGCGGCAAAGTCTGCCGAATAGATGAGGGAACGGCCCGCGCGACGGCGGATCACCAGCTTTGATCGCTCAAGCTGCGTGAGGTGAAACGACAGCGATGACGCCGGGATGCCAAGCCGCGTCGCCATGTCGCCCGCTGCCAGGCCATCCGGTCCCGCTGCCACCAGCGCCCGGAATGCAGCGAGCCGGTGATGCTGGGCAAGCGCGCTCAATGCGGCGATAATGTCGTCGGGGCTTTTCATTTCGATATTTCCACTAATATCGAAATGAAAAGCTGTCAATACGCCGTGGACGGACTCGATCTTCCGAGCAGGTCTGCCATTGGCTCAAGTTTCAACGGCATCGCCCTATTTGGTAGCGGCTGGCGCGAGTGCCCTGGTTTCGATGAAGCGATAGGCATCGGCGGCGCTTTGATCGGCGCGTTCTTCCATCGGGATATGGCCGGTCTTGGGATAGACGATCAGCTGGCTGCCGGCGATCCGCTGGGCGAGCCATTTGCCCGACGAGGCCGGGATCAGCGCGTCATTCTCACCCCACAGGATCAGGGTCGGGGTCTTGATCCGCGCCAGCTTTGCGTCGGTCGCATAATCGGGGGCGGTGGAAAAGCGATCGATCGTCGCGATGCGATTGCCGGGGTACCGCAGCATTTCCCAGTAGCGATCGATCTGCTGATCGGTGGCGAGGCGCTTGTCATAAAAGGCACCAGGCAGCGATTCCGCGATCAAACTGCGCGGCGTGATCATCGCCGCCAAATTGCGGATAATGGGGGTTCGGGCGATCCGGAAGGCGAGTGGCGGCGACGGGTTACCGGGCTCGGGCTGGCCCGACGCATCCACCAGGATCAGGCCAGTCAGATGCTCAGGATAAGACAGCGCATAATGCCAGGCGACGCCGCCGCCCATCGAATTGCCGGCCAGGATCATGTGATCGACGCCAATTTTGGCACGGACCTTTTCGACCACATCGACAAAGGCGGCTGAACTATAATTGCTGGTGGGGCTCGGGCCCGTCAGACCATGACCGGGCAGGTCAAAGCGGATGACGCGATAGCGCTTGCCGAGCCGCTCGGCCCAGGCATCCCAGGTGTGGAGATCGGCGTTGGAACCGTGGATCAGCATCAGCACGGGCGCGCTCCGCCCGCCGGTATCCCGCAGATGCACGGTCAGTCCGCCGCCGAGATCGACAAATTGTGATGGTGGCGCGCCATATTTTGCGCGCATCGCTGCAGGATCGGTATCGGGGGTGCGGAAATACAGCATCGCGCCGCCAACGGTGATCATCAGGACAATCAGCAGCCAGCCCAGAAACTTACGCATTGATTTTGGTTTCCCCATTCATTGTGACCCATAAAAAGGGTCGACGCGTCACTTTGCCGGTGTTGCTTTCAGATATGTATCGAACCAGGCGACGGTGCGCTGGAGTGAATCGAGCTGGTTCTCACGCTTGCGAAACCCATGCCCTTCGGCTGGGTAGAAGATCGTCTCGACGACATTGCCCTTGGCTTTCAATATGTCATTGACCTCCTGCGCCTGGCCGCGCGGGACACGGATATCGTTTTCGCCCTGAATCGTAAGGAGCGGCGCCTTGGTCGCGCGGATATAGGTCAGCGGTGATGCAGCGTCATAGACCTTGGGATCAGCGTCGGGCGTGCCAATCAAGGTCCGCTGATAGGCCTTTAGCACTTCATCCTGGTCGCGGTACATCGTCCGCCAGTTGATGATGCCGAACCACTGGACAGCGGCAGCGAATTCATCGGGCGCGCGGCCGATCGCCATCAGGGTCATGAACCCCCCATAAGAGCCGCCGAAAATGCCGACGCGCTTTGCATCGACATAGCCGCTGGCGACCAAAAACTGCTTGGCGGCGATCGTATCCTTCAAGTCGCCGCCGCCCAAATCCTTGAAATTGGCGGCCTGAAACGCCTTGCCATAGCCGGTAGAGCCGCGGAAATTTGGTTGAATGGTTATGTAGCCGCGGCTCGCGAAGGCAGCGGCATAGCGGCTAAAGCCATCAATCGCCTGACTGGTCGGTCCGCCATGCGGCAGGACGATGGCGGGGTTGGTGCCGTCACGCTTCAGATTATAGGGCATTGTTACAACGGCACTGATCAACGTGCCGTCAAAGCTCTTATAAACGACTTCGGTCGATCGCGGCAGGCTCGACGGGCTGAGGCTCGCCATGGCCAATTGTGTCGCCGGCCGCACCTGCGCGCTGGCCATGTCGTAAAGATGCAGGTCGTTCGGCGAATCGGCACCGGAATGGCTAACCATCATCAGTTGGCCATTTGGTGCAAGCGGTTCACCACCGACGAGGCCGTTGACGCCGGGTGGCAACCCAAGCGGGGCTTCCGCCATCGTCGTAACATCGACCTTTGACAGCGATGTGCGGGTATCGGCAGCGGTGCGAACGATCATCGCTTTCCCGTCGCGCGTAAAAATGCCGCTGGTCTGTTCCCAAGGCGTGGGCTTTAGCCACCGCCGGCCTTTGGTGGCGACAGTGTAGAGCCCGGCATGCAGCTGACCGGTGGTGTCATTGCTGGTTACGGCGATCGTTGCGCCGTCTGCAGTCGCGTCGCTCGCGGAGAACACGGTATCGGGCTTGCCAAGCAGCCGCGTGGCCTTGCCGTCCGCAAGGTCAATTCGCCAGACTTCGCCGACGACACCATCAACCCGGTCGCGATTGGCGATCAGCGCACGGCTTCCATCGATCCAGGCAACCGGACTCCAGCCGAATTGCGGGTCCTTCTCGGCGGTCAGCGCGCGAATGTTTCCGTCGCTGTCCATGACGGCGAGGTTCGACTGGCCTTCGGATTTCAGCTTAGTGACGAGCGCAATCGTTCCGCCGGACGGCGCGACAAGCATCGTTCCTTCCCGCCGATCGGGCGTGTTGGTCAGGTTGACAACCGTGCCGCCGCTGGTGGGGACGCGGAAAATGTCAGTATATTCGTTGCCGCCCTTGTCCTGTTCGAAATACACCCATTTGCCATCACGCGACGTGACGAGACCGTCTTGTGAGTCTTCTGACTGGGTCAGCTGGATCGGCCAACTGCCCGCCGTGTCGGTGCGCCAGATATTGCTCCGCCCGGTCAGGTTAGTGGCGATGAAGATCGTATTGCCATCCGCGCTCCAGGCAGCGCCGCCCAGCGAACGGGTGGTGCCAATATCCTCGACCGGCACTGATGCGGCGGATGGGTTTTCGCCGGATGACAGCGCTTTCGGATCGGACACGGGCCGGTCGGGAGTCTTGACTTGCGCGGCTAGGGGAGTGGCCGCAGTGGCGGCAAGCAGCAGGGCGGTTGCGATACGCATCAAGTCTCTCCCCAGGTTCTTCTAGGCCGGACTTGTCTCACGCCGGGGCGCGAAGGGCAATGTCGCGAGGTGCGTATCGCTTGGGCCGCTCGATCAATCCTCCTGCCGGGCCAGCCACTCTTCCAACCACTTGATCGTGTACTCGCCCTTTTGGAAATCAGGCTCGTCGAGCAATGCCTGATGGAGCGGGATCGTCGTCTTCATCCCGTCGATCACGAATTCCTTCAGCGCGCGACGCAAGCGGCGCAGGGCACCGTTGCGGGTGGTGCCATAGACAATCAGTTTGGCGATCATCGAATCATAATAAGGTGGCACCCGGTAACCGGCATAAAGACCGCTATCGACCCGAACGTTCATGCCACCAGGTGCATGAAACTGCTTCACTGTACCCGGTGATGGCGCAAAGGTGCGCGGGTCTTCGGCATTGATGCGGCATTCGATCGCATGTCCGCGGAAGTGCACGTCCTCCTGCCGAAGCGTCAGCGGATGCCCCTCGGCAATGCGGATCTGTTCGCGGACAAGATCGAGCCCGGTGATCGCTTCGGTTACCGGATGTTCGACCTGCAGGCGGGTATTCATTTCGATGAAATAGAATTCGCCATCTTCCCACAGGAATTCGATCGTGCCAGCGCCGCGATAGCCCATATCGGCCATCGCCTTCGAGACGATCCCGCCCATCCGCTCACGGTCTTCCGCGCCGAGTACGGGGGAGGGCGCCTCCTCAAGCACTTTCTGGTGGCGGCGCTGGAGCGAGCAATCACGTTCGCCCAAATGAATGGCATTGCCATTGCCGTCGCCGAAAACCTGAAATTCGATATGGCGCGGATTGCCGAGATATTTTTCGAGATAGACGGTCGCGTCGCCAAATGCCGCTTTCGCCTCAGTGCCGGCCTGCTGCATTTGGGTTTCGAGATCGGTCGCGCTGGTGACGACCTTCATGCCGCGCCCACCGCCGCCTGACGCCGCCTTGATGATAACGGGATAGCCGACGCGCTCGGCAATCGCCTTTGCTTCGCCAATGTCACTGATCGCGCCGTCAGAGCCAGGCACAAGCGGCAGACCGAGCGCGCCCGCCGTCCGCTTTGCTTCGACCTTGTCGCCCATCGTGCGGATATGTTCGGGCTTGGGGCCGACAAAGATGATGTTATGGGCTTCGACGATCTCGGCGAACTTGGCGTTTTCGCTTAAGAAACCATAGCCGGGATGGATCGCATCCGCGCCCGAAATTTCAGCGGCCGAGATGATGTTCGGGATGTTCAGATAGCTTTCGGTCGCCGACGGCGGCCCGATGCAAATGGCTTGATCGGCCAGGCGGACATGCATGGCATCGCTGTCCGCTGTCGAATGGACCGCAACCGTTTCAATGCCCATTTCATGGCACGCCCGGTGAATACGCAGCGCAATCTCGCCCCGATTGGCAATCAGCAGCTTCTTGATCTGGGCCATATTACTCGACGACGACGAGAGGTTGATCAAATTCGACCGGCTGACCGTTTTCGACCAGAATCGCGGTAACGGTGCCACCTGATGGCGCGATAATCGGGTTCATGACCTTCATCGCTTCGACGATGACCAACGTCGCGCCAGCCGCGACCTTGTCACCCACCTGAACGAACGACTTCGCGCCAGGCTCTGCCGAGAGATAGACGGTGCCAACCATTGGCGATTTAACGGCGTTGGCGGTTGATGGCGCAGGGGCCGCTTCAATCATTGTCGGCGCTGCGGCAGGAGCGGCAGGGGCTGGCGCTGGCGCATAATGCGGCATCGGCGCTGCGGCAGCAGCAACGGTGACCGTCCGGGCGACGCGCACGCGCCGATTGCCGTCTTCGACCTCGATCTCGGTCAGCTGCGTTTCATCAAGCAGCTCGGCGAGCTGGCGCACTAGCGACACATCAATCCGCATCGGCCCTTCGTCTGCACCCGTCACATCTGCCATACTGGTCCCCTTTTTCCCCGTCTTGACCCGACGTCCTGTCAGAACCGCGCCGCCGCTTCAAGCGCCAGCAGATAGGATAGTGCGCCAAAGCCCGCGATTGTGCCCCGTGCGGCCCGTCCGACCAGGCTGATATGACGAAATTCCTCGCGGGCATGGGGGTTCGATAAATGCACCTCGATCACTGGCGTGGCGACGGCTTTGATCGCATCATGCAGCGCCACCGAAGTGTGGGTAAAGCCAGCCGCATTTAGCAAGATGGCCTTGGCCCCCATCGCTTGCGCTTCGTGCATCCAGTCGATCAAATGGCCTTCATGGTTCGACTGGCGCATATCGATCGTTAGGTCGAGCGCCTGGGCGCGATCTTCGAGCATCCCGGCAATGTCGTCGAGCGTGTCGTGACCATAGATTTCCGGTTCCCGAGCGCCGAGAAGATTGAGGTTTGGCCCGTTGAGGACAAAGATCGTGTCGGCCATGCTGCCCCTTTGGGTGTGGTCTATTGCGACCTGGTATAGGCTTGGGTGGGCTGCTCGCCAAGTTGGTGCATTCAGGCCAATGCCGCTTCGACTTGCGCCAGCCGGTCCTTGCCAAAATACAGCGCGTCGCCAACGAAGAAGCTGGGGATGCCGAACACACCGCGCGCAACGGCGGCTTCGGTGTTTGCCCCAAGAAGGTCCTTGATTGCTTGTTCCTGGGTGCGGGCGATCATTGCTGTGCCATCAAAACCGTGCGTGTCGAGCACACGGACAATCACCGCTGGATCAGCCATATTCTCGCCCGCCTCCCACATCGCCTCTAGGCCGATGTCGATGAAACGGCCCAGCGTTCCCGCTTCGCTGGCGACGATCGCCGCGCGCATCAAGGTCAGCGTGTTGACCGGAAAATGCGGATTCATGGTGAAGCGGGTTAGGCCATGGGCGGCGATGAAGCGCTGCATTTCCAGCCGTTCATACGCCATCCGGGCGGGGACATCAGCAAACTGCACCATCGGCGCGCGGTTGTTGGTCGCGCGAAAAATGCCGCCGAGCAGGCACGGCGTATAGGTGACGTTGGCGCCGGTTCGCGCGAGCACGGGTGGCAGGGCCTTGTGCGCCAGATACGCATTTGGACTGGCGAAATCGAAGATGAATTCAACGGTCTTGCTCATGTCAAAAACGCTCCGTCCAGGGCCTTAGGTCGAGTTCATGCGTCCAGGCGGTCCGCGCTTGATGGTGCAGCATGACATAGTTTTTGGCAATTTCGTCTGGCGACAAGATCGCGTCAGCGTCGCGCGCCGCCTGAATGTCGTCGATGCGCTGGGCAATGAAATCTGTGTCGATCGCACCATCGATAATGGTGTGGGCGACATGGATGTTCTTTGGCCCCAGCTCGCGTGCCATGCTCTGCGCCAGCATGCGCAACGCAGCCTTCGCGCCCGAAAAGGCGGAAAAGCCGCTGCCGCCGCGCAAGGATGCCGTCGCGCCAGTGAAGATGATGGTGCCACGGCCGCGCGGCACCATGTACCGGGCCACCTCGCGACCCATCAGAAATCCGCCAAAGCACGCCATTTCCCAAACCTTGCGATAGACGCGCGACGTCATTTCGGTGATCGGGAAGTTCACATTGGCGCCGATATTGAACACCGCCACCTCAATCGGGCCGATATCGCGCTCGATCGCATCGACCATGGTGACCATCTGCTCTTCGTCGCGCGCATCGGCGGGGAACGCTTGTGCCAACAGTCCATCGTCGCGGATTGATTGGGCGAGTAATTCAAGCTTGTCAGCATTGGCCGGGCGGCGGTTGACGCAAGCGGTGAGCCCCTCGCGGGCAAAGGCTCGGGCGATGGCGCCGCCGGTTGCATCGCCTGCGCCGATGATCAGGGCCGCTCCGTTCATTTGCTCCGCACCTTTCTCGCCCGGGCAATCACTGTTTCGGTTGCCGCTTGGGCCGCCCGCTACCTATATGCGCCCGATAAGCAATGCAAAGGCGCACAATGGCTGTTGATGGCACAATTGGTATCCAGGTGAATGGCGAGCACCGGCGGGTTCATGACGGGCGATCAATCGCTGATCTGGCCAATGAACTTGGTCTGGCGCCTGAGAAAATAGCGGTCGAGCGCAATCTGGAGATCGTGCCGCGATCGACACTGGCGCAAGTGATGCTTGAAGATGGCGATGCGCTGGAGATTGTGCATTTCGTTGGTGGCGGCGATCATGCCCCCGTGGATGCGGATGACAGCTGGACAGTGGCGGGGCGCCGCTTTCGGTCGCGGCTGATTGTCGGCACCGGCAAATATAAGGATTTCGCCCAGAATGCCGCTGCGCTTGAGGCATCAGGTGCAGAGATTGTGACGGTCGCGGTGCGGCGGGTGAACGTGTCCGATCCTAAGGCACCGATGCTGACTGACTATATCGACCCCAAGAAATTCACCTATCTGCCCAACACCGCTGGCTGTTTTACCGGGGACGACGCGGTGCGGACGCTACGGCTGGCGCGTGAGGCGGGCGGCTGGGATCTGGTGAAGCTTGAGGTGCTGGGTGAGGCGAAGACGCTATATCCAGATATGGTCGAAACGCTGCGGGCCACTGAAATCCTGGCCAAAGAGGGTTTCCTGCCGATGGTGTACTGTGTCGATGATCCGATTGCCGCCAAAAGGCTTGAGGATGCCGGCGCGGTGGCGATCATGCCGCTGGGCGCGCCGATTGGCTCCGGGCTCGGTATCCAGAACCGAGTGACGATCCGCTTGATTGTCGAGGGCGCCAGCGTGCCGGTGTTGGTCGATGCGGGGGTGGGCACCGCTTCCGACGCGGCCGTCGCGATGGAATTGGGGTGTGACGGCGTGCTGATGAACACGGCAATCGCCGAAGCCAAAGACCCGATCATGATGGCCGCTGCCATGAAGCTGGCAGTCGAATCGGGTCGCTTGGCGTATCGATCGGGGCGCATGGGGATCAGGCGCTATGCCGACCCCTCAAGTCCGCTTGCTGGATTGATCTAAGCGTGTAACCATCCGGCGCTGGGAGTCGAATAGACCAATATGCATCGCCTTGCCGCCCTGTTCATGATCGCTGCTCTGGTCGCCATGAGCCTGGGCATGGCCCTTGGCGCGCCCGCCTCAGCAGCAGGTCACGCATCATTGATGCATCACTCGTCCAGCCCTGATAAAAACTGTGGTGGCCAGATGGCGATGTCCTGCGATGCCTGTTGCCTGGCGGTGCCGGCGATCCCGGTCGGATCGACCGTTCAGGCGCGCCCGGACATCGATTTTACAACAGCCGCGATCACCCCGCAGATCGGCCTTGCTATTGCACCGGCCTTGCCCCCGCCGCGGCAAACGGCCCTTTCATAGCTACCCCTAATTCAGCGCGGTGCGCTTTATCGCGCCAATATATTGGAGAAATTTCATGGTTCGTTTCATCAAGTTCGCTGTCGTCGGCCTCGCCGTATCCGGTTCCGCCGCTTATGCCGCTGCGCCTGCTGCCGTCGCGGCTGCCTGCAGCGCTGCCTGCATGACGGTTTGCGCGACGTTCGGTGTCGATTGCGGCATGCCCAATTGCTGAAGCCGATGATTGGATGATTTGTCCGATCACCTGAATGATTGAGTGCCGGAGCGGAGCCGTTCCGGCACTCTTTTTTTGATAAGGGAAGCACGATGCGCCTATCCTTGGTCCTAGTCGCTGCCTCGCTGGCGGCCTGTAGCCCAGCCGACCCTGCGGCCGGCGGTGCATCCCCCGCCGGGATTGCCAATGCCGATGGAGCAAAGCCGGCAGCAGGCACGCCGACAGTGATCAAGGCTGCGGATGGTGTAACCGTTTACGGCACGCTCTATGCCGCTGCGGACCCCAAAGCGATCGTCCTGCTGTTCCACCAGGCCGGGTCGGGCAAGGGCGAATATGCGACGATTGCGCCGCGATTGGTGGCGATGGGCTATAGCGCGCTAGCGATCGATCAGCGATCGGGCGGTGACCTGTTCGGGCAGAACCAGACGGCGGACGCTGTCTCCGGCCAGCCAAGCTATCTCGATGCCAAGGCCGATCTTCAAGCTGCGCTTAACTGGGCGAAACCGCAGGGCAAGCCGGTTTTGCTATGGGGGAGCAGCTATTCGTCGGCGCTGGTCTTTCTGGTCGCAGCCGAAAATCCCGGGGCGGTCGCGGGGCTATTGTCCTTCTCTCCGGGCGAATATCTTGGCCAGCCTGATCTGGTCATGCGCAACGCGGCGAAGCTGGCGATTCCTGTTTTTGTAACATCGGCCAAGGACGCAGGGGAAATCGCCGCCGCCAAAGCGATCGTCAACGCTGTCCCCGGCAAAAGCAATGTTCAGGCAGTGCCCGCTATCGCTGGCGTTCATGGATCATCGACGCTGATTGCCGCCCGCAATCCGCGCGGGGCCGACGATAATTGGCGAGCGGTAACTGAATTTCTAAGTCGCGTCGCGCCTTGAACCAGCATCAGGCCTTGCGCAGATACCAGATCGACCGACCGCCACAGGCCGGGTCTTCGGGCCGGTAATCGATTTCGGCCAACTCCGCGCGGACAAAGGCCTCCCGATATTGGTGCGGCTCAAGGCTGGGCCGATAGAGCGGTTCGCCCTGAAAGCTCTCCATTTCCGTGCCCTTGACTGGCGTGGTGTTGAATAGCACACGGCCGCCCGGCGCCAGCCATGCCCCGATCCGCACAATCACTGCCGCCTGCTCGTCGCCGTGCAAATGGAACAGGCTGTCCCATGCGAGCACGCCATCATAAAATCCATCCATCGCAACGCGGCGCATATCGGCATTAATCCAGCGATGGCGCGGAAAACGCGTGCGACATAGGCCGACCATCTTGGGCGAGATATCGACGCCGGAAACCATGAATCCGCGATCAATCAGGTGCCGCGAAACCGGCTCGCCCGCGCCACAGCCGAGGTCAAGGACGCGGCCACCTTTTGGCAATGGCTGCAGAAAACGATCTAGCCAGGCGCGTTCGGAAAAGGATTTGCGCCGACTGGAATCGAACTTCGCGCTGTTGCGTTCATAAAAAGCGGCAATCAGATCAGACACATCGATTCGCCTCCTTTTACTCGTATTGCGGCAAGGTTGAGGGATTTTTCAGGAACCCAAAACCCGATCACCCGTTGTTTCCTACAGTCGTCCCCACGCCGAATGTCTCGGCCGAACGGCGCGTAAAGGAGTTGTAACATGGGCGAGTTGACCGACAAAATCAAAGGCAACATCAATGAGACGATTGGCAAGATCAAGCAGAGCAGCAACGATGCAGAAACCCAGGCCGAAGGCAAGGCGCAGGAACTGAAGGGCAAGGCCCAACAGGCGATGGGCAAAGCCAAAGGCGCACTGGGCGACGATATCTGACTTCAGCCCTGGTTGATTGATGGGGACGCCCTGGGAAAACGGGGCGGCCCTTTTTCAATCACCGGTTGCGGATTGCGCTGATGGTCGTGCCGTTGGTGATCACTTCGATATCGGTTTTCAAATGGAGCAGCTTCACGCCCGGTTGCGCGAGCGCGCGGTCGAGCACGGGGGCGAATTGATCGGTTGTCTCGACGGTTTCGGACCAGGCGCCATAGGCTTTGGCGAGCAGCGCGAAATCGGGGTTGTGGAGCGCAGTGCCGCTGAGGCGCTTAGGGTATTCGCGCTCCTGGTGCATGCGGATCGTGCCGTAACCGCTATTATCGACGACGATGACGAGCATTTGCGCGCCGTGCTGGATGGCGGTGGCGAGTTCCTGCCCGTTCATCAGGAAATCGCCGTCGCCCGCGACTGCGACGACGGTCTTGTCGGGACACCGCAAAGCCCCCGCAACAGCGGCAGGGAGGCCATAGCCCATCGCACCGGCGGTGGGGGCAAGCTGGGTGCCGGGGTTGCCATAATGCCAATAGCGATGCCACCAGCCGGAGAAATTCCCTGCCCCGTTGCAGATGATCGTGGCCTCCGGCGTGAGGCGCTCGCGCATCGCGGCGACGCAGGGCCCCAGATCCAGGGCAATGCCATCGCGCGGGCGCGGCGTCGACCAGTCGAGCCAATCGCTATGGGCTTCGGCGCCGTCCGACCGCGGCCAGGCGGGGGCCTCAGCGCGCGCCAGCATATCGGCGAAAAAGAAGACCGGCGCGCAGATCGCCGTATCGGCGCGGTACACCCGGTTGAGTTCTGCCGGATCGGGATGAATGTGGACCAATCTCTGGCCCGGATGGTCGGGCGTTACCAGCGTATAGCCATCGGTGGTTGCCTCCCCCAGCCGCGCACCGATCACCAGCAGCAGATCCGCCGCTTTGATCCGCGCGACCAGTTTGGGGTTGGGACCATAGCCCAGATTGCCCGCCCAAATCGGCGACGCATTGGCAATTGCATCTTGCCGCCGAAAGGCACCGGCGACCGGGATGCCCCAATGCTGGGCAAAATGATCAAAGGCAGCCGCGGTTCGCGCGTCCCATCCTGCCCCCCCCACGATCGCGACAGGCCGTTTGGCGGCAGCAAGTTGATCGAGCAGATCGCCGAAGTCATATGGATCGAGTGCGCTCGGATGACGTGTGAGAGCAGGCCGATCCACCGCCTCCACGACATCGCACAGCATATCCTCGGGCAGCGCGATCACGACCGGGCCGGGCCGCCCGCTGGTCGCGACGGTGAAGGCGCGGGCGATATATTCGGGGATGCGGCGGGCGTCCTCGATGCGGGTCGCCCATTTGCATAGCGGCGCGAACATTGCGGGGAGATCGACTTCCTGAAACCCCTCGCGGTCGCGCATGCCGCGATCGACGTCGCCGATGAACAGGATCATCGGCTGCGAATCCTGCATCGCGACATGCACGCCGATGCTGGCATTGGTCGCGCCGGGCCCTCGCGTCACGAAGCAGATGCCGGGGCGGTGCGTCAGCGTGCCGTCTGCGCAGGCCATGAACGCAGCGCCACCCTCCTGCCGACAGGTGACGACATCGATTTCCGGCGTGTCATGGAGGGCGTCGAGCACCGCGAGGAAACTCTCGCCCGGCACCTGGAAGATCCGGTCGCAGCCCTGCGCGATGAGGTTATCGACAAGAATCCGACCGCCGGTTCGCATTGTGCCTATCCCATTTTTTAGCTCAGCCGGTCTTGGCCAACGCAACGGTTGCGAAGTTTCGCAACGCCGAATCGACCAACTCCCGATTTTCGATCAAGCCATGGCCGCTATTTGGGATCGTCACAATCGTTCCGCCAAAGAACCTACGGTAGCGCTCAGCGTTGTCGGCTGGCAGGAAGTCGCAAGAACCACGGACGATTAACGTTGGCACCAACGCCGCCGATTTTTCAGGCAGCGAGGCGCGCTTCACATCTTTTGAAACCAGCCTTTGTACATAGAGGTTGCCACCACCGGGCAATGCGGGCGGCTTCACACTGGCCCCTTTGCAGACGATGCCATCGATAAGTTCGCTGGCAACGAGTTCGTCAAACAACGTTGCGGAATCGCTCTGCGACAAGGTCGATTCAGCGCGAGCGCCTTCGCTGTCGATTTTGCTGATCGCCGCGATCAAAGGCTTGCTATAGACGACCTTGTCACGATTGGTGCGGCTATAGTCTCGTTTGCCGTCAAACCCCGGGAACATCCCTGGCGAGGTCAGAATTGAGCCAGCAACCCGTTCGGGAAAGCGCGCGGCATAGGCGGCGGCCAGGCTTGCGCCGAACGAATTTCCCCACAGAATGACCTGGGGTGCGTTGAGCGCGATACGAAGCGCTTCGAGATCGGCCACTGTGCGATCAAGTGAATAGTCAGTCGCCTTTAGCCGCGCCGATTTGCCGCCGCCCGCCTGGTCAAAATAGACGGTCGTAAAGCCCGCCGCCCGCAAGACCCGTCCTTCCTCCAGGCGCCGAGTTTCGGTGTAGAGCCCCGGCCCGCCGTGCAGGAAAATGATCGGGGTTGCGTGGCGCGTGGCCCCTTCACCGGCAAGGGTCCATGTCGCGATTTCTGATCCGGTCGAGAGCTTCATGATCGCGGGAGCGGGTTGCGCAGGCGCGGGAGCCGCCAAACTGAGAACCGTTATATAGCCGACGAGCCCAAGCCATCGGCGCCTAGGCCGGAATTTCGAGATACCAGGCAAAGAGATCCTCCGATTCGCGATTATGCTTAGTGTATTATATATATGCATCACCAGTCGCGAAAGTGAAACGGATTTCTGCAGTCAGATAGTCGTCTCAAGCCTGATGGATCGCCTTGGTCACGCAGTAGCTGTCGAACCCCTCAGTCCCACCCTCGCTGCCGAAGCCCGACAGCTTCACCCCGCCAAACGGCGTATCCGCGCCGCTGATCGCAAAGCTGTTGATGCCGACCATCCCTGCCTCGATCGCGTCGCCAAGCAGGTTGGCGCGGCGGCCATTTTCGGTGAAGGCGAAGGCGGCGAGGCCATAGGGCAAGCGGTTGGCTTGTTCGATCGCATCGTCGAAATCCTTGAACGATCGGCTGACAGCGACCGGGCCAAAGGGTTCGTTCGACATGATGTCAGCCTCATTGGGCACATCGGCGAGCAGGGTGGGGCGGAAGAAAAATCCGCCTCCTCCGAAACGCTCGCCGCCGGCCATGGTGCGGGCGCCCTTGGCCTTGGCGTCATCAACCAGGCGCTCGATCGCGTCGGGGCGCCGGATATTGGCGAGCGGGCCCATGCGGGTAGCGGGATCAAAACCGTCGCCGACGGGCACCTGTGCCGTCCGCGCGGCGAACCCGGCCAGGAAATCCTCATAAATCGCTTCCTCGACATAGAAGCGGGTGGGGGACACGCAGACCTGTCCTGCGTTCCGGAATTTCTGCGGCACGACCATGTCGAGCGTCTTGTCCAGGTCGCAATCGGCGAAGATCAGCACAGGGGCATGGCCGCCCAGTTCCATCGTCGTGCGCTTCACCCCATCGGCGGCGAGGCGCAGGAGGTGCTGGCCGACGGGAACCGACCCGGTGAAGCTGATCTTCGCGACGATTGGGCTGCCGATCAGATGGCGGCTGACGGTGTCAGGCACGCCGAATACCAGCTGGGCTACCCCCTTGGGCAGCCCGGCATCCTCCAGGCAGTGCATGATCGCGCTGGTGCAGCCGGGGGTTTCCTCAGGCGGCTTGCAGATGACGGCGCAACCGGCGGCGAGCGCTGGGGCGAGTTTCTTGGCCATGAGATAAACCGGGAAATTCCAGGGGGAGAGAGCGGCGACGACGCCGACCGGCTGCTGGATCACGATCGATCGCTGCCCGGTCGGGCGCACCAGCACGCGGCCATAATGGCGCAGCGCTTCTTCCGCGAACCAGTCGAACATTTGCGCCGAACTGATCACCTCACCGCGTGCCTCACCGATCGGCTTGCCCTGTTCGCGCGTCATCAGCGCGGCGATGGCGTCGGCGCGCGCGCGGATCAGGTCGGCGGCCTTGTGGAGGATCACGGCGCGGGCATTGACGTCAGTCGCGCGCCAAAGCTTGAAGCCACGCTCGGCAGCGGCCAGCGCGGCATCGAGATCGGCTGTTGAGGCGAGCGGTACCTCGGCAATCGCATCGCCGGTGGCGGGGTTGATGACAGGGCGAGTGTCGCGGCCTTCGCCCGCACTCCAGGCGCCATCGACGAACAGGGCCAGCGCTGCGTCATAGCTGTCGGTCATGAGCGGAATTCTCCTTGGCGATCCTGAAATCGAAGCGCAGATAGGCCCTCAAACAAAGCAAGGCGAGAGGGATGCAATGACCGATTTCACCGTGGTTGCGCAGGGGCTGCGCTTTCCTGAAGGCCCGGTGGCGATGCCCGATGGCAGTGTGATACTGGTCGAAATTGCCGATGGGCGGATCACGCGCTGTTTCCCCGATGGCACCCGGACGACGATGGCGAGCCCCGGCGGCGGGCCGAACGGGCTGGCGATGGGGCCAGATGGCAAGCTCTATTGCTGCAATAATGGCGGCTTCAATTACCACGAACATCCCAGCGGCCTGCTGATCCCCAATGGCCAAGCCGATGATTATTCGGGCGGTCGGATCGAGCGGATCGACGTCGAAACCGGCGCGGTCGAGATACTCTATAAGGACGGCGATTTTGGCTGCGTGCTGCGCGGGCCGAACGACATCGTGTTCGACCAGCATGGCGGCTTTTGGTTCACCGACCATGGCAAAAACCGCCCACGCGAGCGGGATGTTACCGGCATTTTCTATGTCAAGGCCGATGGATCGCACCTGGAGGAAGTCATCTTTCCGAGTGAGAACCCCAATGGAATCGGCCTCTCGCCCGATGGCAACACGCTCTATGCAGCGGAAACCTATACCTGTCGGCTGATGGCGTTTCGGATCACGGCGCCGGGCAAGGTCGATCAGACGGGCGGCCTCGGCGGCGCGGGCATCCCGCTTTACCGACCGGCGGGGTACAAATTCTTCGATTCGCTGGGCGTGGAAGAGTGCGGCAACATCTGCGTCGCCACGATTGGTGAGAGCGGGATTTCGGTGATCTCGCCCGCCGGAGAGCTGGTGGAGTTCGTATCCACCCCCGACCCGTTCACCACCAACATCTGTTGGGGCGGGGCGGATCGGAAAACCGCGTTCGTTACGCTGTCAGGCACCGGTCAGTTGATCGCGATACCTTGGGCCCGACCCGGCCTGAAACTGGCCTATTGAAGGATAGCTTATGCCCCGATCCCATAGAGAATCGCATCTCGTCGCGCGGATCGGTTGGTTGCGGGCGTCGGTGCTGGGGGCAAATGACGGGATCGTCTCAACCGCCAGCCTGATCATCGGCGTGGCGGCGGCGGCGCAGAGTCCGTCGGCGATTGTGGTGACCGGTGTCGCGGCTTTGGTCGCGGGGGCGATGTCGATGGCGGCGGGGGAATATGTCTCGGTCAGTTCGCAGGCCGATACCGAAAAGGCGGACCGCTCAAAGGAAGCGCGCGAACTGGTCGAGGACCCGGAATCGGAACTGGAGGAGCTGACGCGCATCTATATGGCGCGCGGTCTTGACCGCAAATTGGCGTCGGACGTTGCCGCGCAATTCACTGCCAAGGACCCGCTAAAGGCGCATCTCCGCGACGAACTCGGCCTGAGCGCCCATCTGGAGGCGAAACCCATCCAAGCGGCACTGGCGTCGGCGGCGAGTTTTGTCGTCGGCGCGGCGTTTCCGCTGCTGCTGGTGCTGATATTGCCGCGATCGTGGCTGGTCTGGGGAATCGCGGTGGGGTCGATTCTGTTCCTCGCCTTGTTGGGCGTCGTCGGGGCTCGCGCCGGGGGCGCGCCGGTGCTGCGCGCGACCATTCGGGTGACATTCTGGGGCGCATTGGCGATGGCAATCACGGCAGGGGTGGGATTGCTGTTCGGGGCGGTCGGCTAGCCGTTGACCCGCGCGGTAGCAGGGGACTAAGCGACAGCTGTGCCAACCCGAAACCTTGCGGAGTGCTCCCATGAAAAAGCTTTACCCCAATGCTGCCGCCGCGCTTGAAGGGGTGCTGTTCGACGGGATGACGATCTGCGCGGGAGGATTTGGCCTGTGCGGAATCCCGGAACGGCTGATCGACGCGATCCGCGACGCGGGCACCAAGGATCTGACGATCGCCAGCAACAATGCCGGCATCGATGGCGAAGGGCTCGGCAAGCTGCTGCGCACGCGCCAGGTGAAGAAGATGATCTCCAGCTATGTCGGCGAGAATAAGGAGTTCGAGCGGCAATATCTAAGCGGCGAGCTGGAAGTCGAGTTCTGCCCGCAGGGAACGCTGGCCGAACGCTGCCGGGCAGGCGGTGCGGGCATTCCGGGCTTTTACACCAAGACCGGTGTCGGCACGTTGGTCGCCGAGGGCAAGCCGGTAATGGCATTCGACGGGCAGGACTATATTCTTGAACGCGGCATCCGCGCCGATCTCTCGATCATCAAGGGCTGGAAGGCCGACGAGGCGGGTAACCTGATTTTCCGCAAGACCGCGCGCAATTTCAATCAGCCTATGGCGACCGCGGGCAAGGTCTGCGTGGCCGAAGTCGAGGAAATCGTGCCGGTCGGGAGCCTTGATCCCGATCAGGTGCATTTGGCGGGCATCTATGTGAACCGGCTGATCCTGGGCGCGCCCTATGACAAGAAGATCGAATTTGTGACGACGCGCGAGCGGGCGACTGTCTAATGGGTTCGGCGCGCGATTGGATGATGGCAGCGGGCGTGCTGAGCGTCATCGCATCGCTGCTGCACCTTGGCTGCATTGTCGGTGGACCGGATTGGTATCGCGCGCTTGGCGCCGGAGAAAGAATGGCGCGGATGGCCGCGCTCGACCGACCGGGACCAGCGATTATCACTGCGTTGATTGCGGGCGTGATCGCTGTGTGGGCGGTTTATGCCTTCGCCGCTGCGGGCCTGATTCGGCAGTTGCCGCTGATGCGCTTGGCGCTGGTGCTAATCAGCGCTGTGCTGTTGGTGCGCGGCTTGGCGGGGCCGTTGATGCAGCGCTGGCGACCTGATCTTTCGACCAGCTTTATCTATGGATCGTCGGCGATCGTGCTGGCGTATGGAATGACTTTTGCAGTCGGCACCTGGCTCGTTTGGCCAACGCTTTCGATGAAGGATGAATTTTGATGCCGTGGACACGTGACGACATGGCCGCACGCGCGGCAAAGGAATTGCAGGACGGGTTTTACGTGAACCTGGGCATCGGCATCCCGACCCTGGTCGCGAACCACATTCCCGATGGCATGGACGTGACGCTGCAAAGCGAGAACGGCATGCTGGGCATCGGCCCGTTTCCCTATCCGGACCAAGTCGATCCCGACCTGATCAATGCCGGCAAGCAAACGATTAGCGAGTTGCCGTCGTCAGTCTATTTTAGCAGCGCGGACAGTTTCGCGATGATCCGGGGCGGGCATATCGACCTGACGGTGCTGGGTGCGATGGAAGTCAGCGAAGGTGGCGACATCGCCAATTGGATGATCCCGGGCAAGCTCATCAAAGGGATGGGCGGCGCGATGGATTTGGTCGCGGGGGTCAAGCGCATCGTGGTGGTGATGGAGCATACGTCGAAGAACGGCGACCCGAAATTCATCCCCGCCTGCACCTTGCCGCTGACCGGCAAGAATGTGATCGACATGATCATTACCGATCTGGCGGTATTCCACCGGCCCGATCATGCCAGCCCGTTTGAGCTGGTCGAGATTGCGCCTGGCGTGACGGCAGACGAGGTGCGGGCCAAGACGACGGCGCATTATATCGCGTAAACATATCGGGGAAGCGCATGCGGGTTTTGCTGACAGGATCATCGGGCTGGCTGGGCCGGTTTCTGGCGCCCCGGCTGCGATTGGCCGGGCATGAGGTTGTCGGCCTGGACGTAGCCCCTGGGATCGGTACCGATGTGATCGGCAGCGTGGCTGATCGGGCGGTGATCGACCGGGTTTTTGCGGAACGCGAGATCGAGGCGGTTATCCATTCGGGCGCACTGCATAAACCGGATATAGTTCGCTATCCGACGCAAGCCTTTGTCGATGTCAACGTCTCTGGGACGCTCAACCTGCTCGAAGCGGCGGTGGCCGCCGGGCATGACCGGTTCGTCTTCACCTCAACCACCTCGCTGATGATTTCTGACGCGATCCGCCGCGCAGAGGGGGACCGCGCGGTTTGGATCGACGAGGCAATGGCGCCGTTGGAACCGCGCAACATCTATGGCGTCACCAAACTCGCCGCCGAGCATCTCTGTCGCCTGTTTCATCAGGAACGCGGGCTTGCGTGCATGGTCTTGCGGACTGGGCGGTTCTTCCCCGAAGATGATGATACAAATACCGAACCGGCCGGTGAAAATCTCAAGGCGAATGAGCTGCTTAATCGCCGGTTGACAGTGGAGGATGCTGCGGCGGCGCACCTTGCGGCGCTCGATCGGGCACCCGAGATTGGCTTTGGCACGTTCATCTTGTCAGCGCCGACGCCGTTTGTGCCGGCGGATGCGCAGGCGCTGAAGGCTGATGCTGTCGCGGTCATCTCGCGCTATTTCCCCGATGCGCCCGCCTTATATGCGAAGCGGGGCTGGGTGCTGCCCACCAGCATCGATCGCGTCTATGATTCGCGCCTGGCCGAACACCAGCTTGGGTTTCGGTGCGCGCAAGACTTTGGCACGGTGCTCCAGTCGATCCGCGATGGCGCAGCGCCCCCCGTCATCCACGAAGCAAGCTATTTAAGCCCAAAAGAAAGGCGCGGGCAGACCGAATATTGCTGATCCTGCCCGCATGACGAAAAATTGTGCCACGATGATCCCGAATTCGTCAAAGCGGCGTCACGCGGGACTTTCATGACATCGCGGAAATGCCTAAGGCGCCCTAGAGGCCAGCAGATAAAGCGATAGCGGAACACTGGCCGGGTTTCGTCGGGGGACTTTGCATGAAAAGAGCGCTGTATTTATTGATCGCGGGCACCGTGCTCAGTGGCGTTTTTGCTTATGCCGCCAGCGGCCAGACACCCCGGGGGATCAAGCTGTGGCGACTTGACTGCGGATCGACCTATATTCCCGATCTCAACCTTTTTTCCGATACACGCGCCTATCCCGGCCAAGGCAAGGCGCTGACCGCAAGCTGCTATCTGATCAAGCACGGCGATCGCTACATGATCTGGGATACCGGCCTGCCGGCTTCAATGAAGGGCGCGAAGATCGATCCGGTCAAGGGCGGCGCGTCGGTGACCAAGACCATCGTCGAACAGCTTGGCGAGCTGGGCGTGAAGCCCGAACAGATCGAGATGATCGGCATCAGCCATTATCATTACGACCATGTCGGCCAGGCCGAATCCTTTCCGGGCGCGACGCTGATGATTGGTAAGGGCGATCTGGACGCGCTCAATGCCACCCCGCCGGCCTTCGGCGCCAATCCAGCGGCGCTGAAGACCTGGATCGGCGGCACCGGCAAATCAATGCCAATTAGCGGTGACAAGGACGTGTTCGGCGATGGCAGCGTGACGATGATCGACACGCCCGGCCACACCCCCGGCCATCACGCGCTGCTGGTCAAGCTCATCAGCGGCAAGACTTTCCTGCTGACCGGCGATCTCGCGCATTTCCAGGAAAATTACGCAACCGACGGCGTGCCAACCTTCAACACCAACCGCGCCGATACGCTGGCCTCGCTCAGCCGGTTCAAGGCATTGGCGCGCAACACCAAGGCGACCGTCATCATCCAGCACGATCCGCGCGACATCGCCAAGCTGCCTGCGTTCCCGGTAGCTGCCGAATAAAGCGCGCCCAAAGCGGGCGACGGGCAAATAGCCACTGGACGCAGCCGCCCGCTGGCTGGCAAGGCAACCGCATAATCGAACAGGAGTGACGGCGACACAGTGCCGTCGTCCGACCAGCGGGAGAAGATAGATGCGGGCTTTGCTGTCGACGGCACCGGGCGGACCGGAAACGCTAACCCTTGAAACCATGCCGGACCCAGTCGCCGGTAAGGGGCAAGTGATTGTCGCCGTCAAAGCCTGCTCGATCAACTATCCCGACGTGCTGATCATCGAGGACAAATACCAGTTTAAGCCGCAACGCCCGTTCGCCCCCGGCGGGGAGATTGCAGGTGTCGTTGAGAGCGTCGGCGAGGGCGTTGCCGATTGGGGGCCGGGCGACCGGGTTGTCGCCACTGTTGGCAATGGCGGACTCGTCGAAAAGATCGCGGTTGATGCCGCCCGCCTGTTTCGCCTGCCCGAAGGGCGTAGTTTTGAGGAAGGGTCGGCATTGTTGCTGACCTATGCAACGACCATCCACGCCCTGCTTGATCGTGGGCACCTGGCAGAGGGGCAAACGCTGCTGGTGCTGGGGGCAGCGGGTGGTGTCGGCCTGGCGGCTGTTGAGCTCGGCAAGGCATTTGGCGCGCGCGTGATCGCCGCAGTATCCAGCGAGGAAAAGGCCGAGGCGTGCCGAAAGGCTGGCGCAGACGGCACGATTGTTTACGGCCGCGCGCCGTTCGACAAGGACCAGTCAAAAGCGCTGGCGGAAATGTTCAAGGCCGCTTTGGGGCCGAACGGTGCCGATGTGATCTACGATCCGGTCGGCGGCGATTATGCCGAGCCCGCGCTGCGATCGATTGCCTGGGAAGGTCGGTATCTGGTGGTTGGTTTTCCCGCCGGCATTCCCCGGCTGCCGCTTAATCTGACGCTCCTGAAAAGCTGCGACGTGTGCGGCGTATTTTGGGGTGCCTTTGCTGCGCGCGATCCCAAGGCCAATCAGGATCATGTCGAACGGCTGTTTCGATTGTGGAAAGAGGGGGCGATCAATCCGCTTGTCACCGAAGTTTTCGCGTTCGAAGATGGTGGCAAGGCGATTGCAAAAATGGCGGCACGCGGGGCTATCGGCAAGCTGGTCGTGCGCATTGGCGACTAGCCAAACGTTGCGTTAGCTCGGTTGCTTCCCTATTTGGTGGCGACAATGATTTTTACAGGGAAGACCCCCTCATGACGACTTTCAACGATCGGGAGCGCGCGGCCGAAGCCAACTTCGCGCTGGGTGAAGAAATGGCGTTCCGGGTAATCGCCCGCCGCAACAAGCTGGTCGGCCATTGGGCGGCCGAGCTGATGAAGCTCACCCCCGAAGAGGCCGATGCTTATGGCAAGTCGGTCGTACAGGCCGATTTCGAGGAAGCCGGCGATGAGGACGTCGTCCGCAAAATTGTTGGCGATTTGATTGCGGCTGGCGTTGAGACCAGCGAGGATGCCGTGCGCGCACAGCTGAGCCTGCAGAGCTTCGTCGCGCGCCAGCAATTGAGCGACGCAGTATAATCATGGCGATGCCCGCGGCTGAAATTGAGCGCCTGATCCGCAGCGCGATCCCCGATGCGCAGGTGGAGATAACCGATCTGGCCGGTGACGGCGATCATTATGCGGCCAAGGTCACGGCCGAAAGTTTTCGGGGCTTGCCTCGAATTAAACAACATCAGGCGGTTTATGCAGCGCTTGGCGGGCGCATGGGGGGTGTTCTCCATGCCTTGCAGCTGACGACCGCTACCCCAGCGTAACGAAGGATTGATCAATGACCGATGATTCCCAGGCCCGCATTGCCGAGATGGTGACGAGCAACGATGTGCTGTTGTTCATGAAGGGCAGCCCGCTGTTTCCGCAATGCGGCTTTTCCAGCAAGGCGGTTGCGATTCTCAACCATATGAACGTTGAATTCGGCAGCGTCGATGTGCTGCAGGATCAGGGCGTGCGCCAGGGCATTAAGGCATTCTCTGATTGGCCGACCATTCCGCAGCTTTATGTCAAGGGCGAGTTTGTCGGCGGCTCCGACATCATGATGGAAATGTATGAGAGCGGCGAATTGAGCCAGCTGTTCGCCGACAAAGGCCTCGTCAGCGCGAGCTGATCGACCAAGGGGGGCTTTATATGCGACTGGACAAGGGCGATTCCCCCGAAGGGCCAAGTGGGCCTGCCCCGATGTTAATCTGTGATCTGACGCAGAGCTATTCACCAGCAGGTGGCGGCGGCGTAAGCACCTATTTGCGTGAAAAGCGGGATTATATCCTGGCCAAAACACCTCATAGTCTGTTGCAGATCGTCCCTGGGCCAGAGGACAAGATTGTCGTCAATGGGCGGCATATCTGGGCAGAAGTCGGTGCCGATCCGGTGCGGGGTAGCCCCAATTATCGCTTCATTCTGCGGACCAAGATCGTCCGGGAGTTGCTTGCTCGTTTCAAGCCCGATGTGGTTGAATCGCTTTGTCCCTGGGTGCTGCCCTGGACGGCGATCCATCATCGTCGCGCGCATCCGGAAACGGCGCTCGTCGCGGCCTACAGCACCGATTTTCCCAATGCCCATGTCTACCGCGTGGCGAGCGCAAAGTTCGGGTCATTTCTTGGCAAGGGGTTTCGCTGGCTTTCTTATGGCTATGCCGAGATCACCTACCGCGAATTCGACTGGGTCTACACGTTGAGTGACGATGTTTGCGAGGTGCTCGCCGCGCATAATGTGCCGCGCACCAGCGTGCTGCAGCTTGGCGTCGATATCGATATGTTCCACCCGTTGAAGCGCGATCCCGCGTTTCGGCGCGACTTGGGCCTTCCTGGCGATGGGCCATTGCTGGTCTATGCGGGGCGGATCGATAATGAAAAACGCGCTGATCGCTTGATCGATATGTTCCGTCGTTTGCCGCCCGACCTGGGCGCGGCGATGGTGCTCATTGGTGATGGCAAATTGCGGTCAAGGTTGATGGATGAAAGCGCCGGTTTGCCGATTGCTTTTATGGGCTTTGTTCATGATCGGGCGGTGTTGGCTCGGGCACTGGCGTCGTCGGACATCTATGTATCCGGTATGGCGGATGAGACGTTTGGTATTTCGATTGTTGAGGCGCAGGCGGCTGGGCTGCCTGTGGTCGGCGTCGCCAGCGGGGCGATGATCGATCGCGTCCCGCCGGGGCTGGGGCTGCTCGGCCCCGTCGACGATACCCAGCAAATGGCTGATAATGTGGTGGCGCTATGGCACGGCGATCATCAGGCGATCGGCAAGGCGGCTCGGGCTCATGTCGAAGCGCGATTCAGCTGGGATCGCACCTTTGAACGCTTGCTCAGCGATATTTACCCCAAGGCGCTGCAGAGCGCCGCAGCGCGCCGGATAACGGGCGGCCGGCCACAGATGGTAGCGCGCCCAGCAATCGCGCCTGCAATCTGAACCATTTCCTTAGGGGATGCCGGGGCGGGCGGATTGACGCGAAACCGGAAGAAGCTGTCAATCCGCCCTGCTGAAGCGCTACCGCTCGGCATATCCGTTATATAGCAGCCTTTGTGCCAGATTGGCCAAGCGCTGCATTTTCGGCCCGTTACAATGGTTAACGCCGACTCTGGATGGCGTTCGACTGTAAGAATTTCCGACACGCACCGTTCAGCCTGTGGTCATTTACGAACGGCGAATATTGCCTGGTTCCCTAAAGCGCTGGCCTCTTGACTACGGATGTAATCGATGGGATTACATCCGTAGTCGAAGGAGCGAGCGATGGCCGAACGAATCAGCGATGCTGAACATGCCGTGATGGAAGTATTGTGGGATTGTGCCCCGCTTTCGGCGCAAGACGTCGCCGAACGGATCGAACCGGGCCGCGATTGGAGCGTCAATACCGTCAAGACGTTGCTCGGCCGGTTGCTTGCCAAGAATGTGATCGGCCATCAGGAAGATGGCCGCCGCTATTTGTACCGGCCGTTGGTCGCGCGCGAAGATTATGTCGCGGGGGAATCGCGCCGGCTGATGGATCGGCTGTTCGGCGGCAAGCTGACCCCGCTTGTCGCCCACCTCGCTGAACGCGATCAACTGACCGACCAGGACATCGCTGAGATAGAGGCGCTGCTGAAAGGGCTCAAATCATGATCAGCTGGGGGGTGGAAACGCTGCTGGCGACCAGCCTGCTGATGCTTGCCATTTTGCTGTTGCGGAACCCGGTGCGGCGGGCCTTTGGCCCTTCGGTGGCCTATGCACTTTGGGCATTGCCGGTCCTCCGGCTCATTCTGCCACCGCTGCCGGGCGACTGGCGATTGAGCGGATTGGTATCCCCCGCCGTTGAAAAGGCGATGGGCCAAGGGGTAGCGTTCGGGGTGCTCAATCCTGAACGATTGCCCGCTAACGTCGCCGACCAGGCGATTGCGACGGTTGATCTCACCTTAGCCGCTGAACCGATACGGATGATGCTGGTACCGCCCGTTGCCGCGGCAGGCGGGCCAAGCTGGCTGTTGCTTGCGCTGATCCTCTGGGCGATCGGTGCGGCAATCTTTCTTGCCTATCATCTTGTCACCTATCGGCGCTTTTGCCGCCGCCTGGAAAGCCAGACGCGGCGGCGCCATCGCATCGCAGGCGATCGGGTAGAGGTGATCGAAACCGACGCAACGGGTGGTCCGCTAGCGTTTGGCATCTGGCGCAAGGTCGTGGCCTTTCCAAGCGACTTTACCGATCGCTATGATGAGGATGAACGCACGCTCGCGCTGGCCCATGAATTGGCCCATCACGCACGCGGCGATCTGGTTGCGAACTGGGTGGCGCTTGGTGTGCTTGCCCTGCACTGGTTCAACCCGATTGCCTGGCGTGCCTTTCGTGCTTTCCGGGCGGATCAGGAAATGGCGTGCGATGCGCGCGTGCTGGCCGGGCGCACCGCTGCCTTCACCCATGCTTATGGTCGCGCGATCGTCAAATCGGCGCATGGCGGGGCGATATCTGCAGCCTGCCATTTGCACACAATCAATGATTTGAAAGGGAGATTGAGGATGCTTTCATCAACGAAGAAGTCGCGTGGGCGGCTGGTCGCTGGGTCGATGGCAGTGATCGCGGTCGGCATTGCTGGCCTTGGCCTTACGGCATCGGGTACTCAGGCCGCCGAAAATGTGCGGACCAAAGTGAACGAGGCGATCGGGGGTGATCTGGCTGAGCTTGACCGGTTGGCTGCGTCCAATGTGCGGCATGCGCTGGCCCCATTGCCATCGCCTGCTGCCCAGGCGACGGGGGCGGCACCGGTACCGCCAGCTGCGCCCTTGGCGCCGTTGCAGCCACAGTCAGTGCCCGTGCCGCCTTCCGATGTCGCACCCGCTGCGCCTCCAGCGCCCGTGGCACCGGTCGCACCGGTAGCGCCCGCCGCCGGCGACACGGATAGCGAACGGCAGGAATGGACCGATGCCGATGGCAAGCGCCACATCATCGTGTTCAAAGAGCGTCGGTCAAAAAAATCTGAGGCGGACCTGCTGGCCGATGGCTTCACCGCTGAAGAATTGGCGCAATCGAAGCGCGATGGCGCGCCGATTATCCACCGGATGTTCAAATTTGGCGGCCCAGGCGTTAAAGTCCGGACCGATGATGGCAACCGCATGACCATCGAAATCAGGCAATTTCCAGAAGTTACCCGAATGAATTGCGGACGCGGGCAGGGCGACGACCGCAAGATGGTTCTGCATGACGAAAAGAACGGCAAACGCCGCATTATTATATGTCAAAACCGGATCGATAAAGTGACGGTAGAAAGTGCTGCGGCGGCGGCCAATAGCAGGAATATTGAGCGCAAGGCCTATCAATCCGCGCTGGAGGGGCTTCGCAGCACCCGCGCCAGCATCGCGGCAAAAGGCAAACCGAGCAGCGAAGCGTTGCAGGCGATCGACGAGGCCATTGCTGAAGTCGAAGCTGATCTCGCCAAGGTCAACTGATCCGCACCAATGATGCCGGTTATACCGACATCATGCGGAGTCCCGGCAGGCGCGCCCCTGTGTCTGCCGGGACACTCGATTTCAGGCCATTAATCGCTCGCCGGTTCCACGCACGCCCCTTGTCTTTGCCGAACCAAACCGCCATTTGCAGGGGTATGGAGGCGATACCGACAGGCGATTGCATCGCGCTCGAGCCGCTCGTGTCACGCGTGCTGGCGCCCAATCCCTCGGCCTTCACCTTTACCGGTACGCAAACCCATCTGGTCGGCACCACGGATCTGGCGGTGATCGATCCCGGCCCCGATGATCCCGCGCATATCGACGCCATTGTCCGCGCGATTGCGGGGCGGCCGGTGCGGGCCATCGTCATCACCCACACCCATAATGACCATAGCCCAGGCAGCCGCCCGCTAAAGGCTGTGACCGGTGCGCCGATCATGGGCTGTGCGCCACTGGTGCTCGATGCGCTCGGGCCCCGCGCCGATGCCGCGTTCGACCGCGATTATGCGCCGGATCGGGTGATGGCCGAGGACGACAGCATCACGGGCGATGGCTGGACGCTGATCGCTGTCGAAACACCCGGCCACACCTCCAACCATCTCTGCTTTGCGCTGCCTGAGGCGGGCGCATTGTTTACCGGCGATCATGTCATGGGCTGGTCGACCACCGTCGTTTCACCGCCCGATGGCGACATGGCGGCCTATATGGCCAGTTTGCAAAAGCTCCAGACGCGCGATGATCGCCGTTATTACCCCGCGCATGGCGAGCCGATCGACAATCCAGCGCAAAAGGTGCGCGGCTTTTTGGGCCATCGTCGCCAGCGTGAAGCGCAGATCCTGCGACTTTTGGAGGAGGGGGTGGGCACCATCCCCGAGCTGGTCGAACGCATGTATGTCGGTATCGACCGGCGACTGTTTGGCGCGGCGGGCGGATCGGTGTCGGCGCATCTCATCGACCTGCGCGCACGCGGGCTGATTGTTGAGGATGGCGCGCAATGGCGGATGATCTGAAACCCGCTGGATCGCGCTGGCTGATCAATCTGTTGATCATTATCGGGGTCGGGTTGCTCGGTTTCCTAGCTTATGATCGATTTCGCGAGCGTTATACCCCGAGCGTTGACGATGGCGGCAACGCCGTGACCCAACTCGTGTCGGCGCGGCTGTCGGGGGCGAGCAGCTTGAAGGTCGCCTCGCTGACCGGCATCATCCAGAGCCGCGCAACCGATGTGCGCGGCTTTGGCTGGCTGCGGTCGGATCAGGTGATCAAAATGCCCTATTCGGTCGATTATTTCGTCGATGTTTCGGGCATCGGCCCCGATCAGATCGAATGGGATGCGAAGACCGAAACGCTGATCGTCAACGCCCCCGATGTTACTGTTGCGGCCCCAAATATCGACGAGGCACACCGGACGATGGTGGAGACCACCGGCGTGATTGTAACGCGCGAAGCGAGCGAGGCGCTGAGCCAGCAGGCATCACAGAATGCGACCAACAAGGCGCAGAAAGAGGCTGGTTCCCCAGCGCGGATCGCTCAGGCGCGCGAACAGGCGCGGGCGGCCTTGTCCAATCTCCTCACCGCGCCACTCAGCACGCTGGGCCACGCCAATGCCCGCGTCATCGTCACCTTCCCCCCGGAACGCCGCCGCGTGAATGGCGAGCAATGGGATGTTTCGCGATCAGTTGAAGAGGTAGTTGGAGGCAGACAGTAGGGTAGGTGGCCGATTGGCGGTAGCGGCGATTTACTTGGCTCTGACGACGTTCCCGTTATCGGCGACCCGCGCCGCTTTGCCCATCGGCGATCCATCCGGCAGCCTTGAGGTGGATGACTGCAGATCGCGCGACAGGCGCGACCAGGCCATTCGACAGGAGCAGGCGCATTGAGCGGGCGTTCCCCTCGACGCCGGCAACCGCATGACTTGCAACCCACCATGACCGGTGCGTCCGCAACCCTTCCACCCCGACGCAGTCAATCGCACGGCTCATCGGCATCAGAATTAGTTCGGATCCGGTTGGCCGATGAACGCGGACGTAATGGTCCTCCATTTGCAACGCCAGAATGTTTCCATCCAGCGCAACATCACCCGGCACCGCCGTCGCTGGTGGCGCAACATTATTGTGTTGCGTGAATGCGCGGCGGGAGCGGATGAAATCGATCGCCGCAATCGCGACCATCCCGAGCGTTGCAGTCTGGGCGAACCACAGCAGTAAGGGAAGGTGAAGCTGAGCCAGTCCAGGCCAAAGCCAGAAAGCGCCCGTCCGCGTCGCCAGTGCGTGCGGCACGCTGGCGAGCAGCGTGCCGCCGATCAAGGCTGGCCACCATCTGGGAGACCCCGGAGCGATCGACGCGATGATGATCCTGTACATTAGTCCATATAGCGCCAAGCCCAGCAGCATGGCGCTGATCCAATACACGGCAAGCCGGACGGGATCGCCGTTCATGTAACTGCCGAATGGCCCCAAAACCGCCATTAAAACGCCGACGGCAACAGCAATGCCGATCCACCGCAGTAAGGCCCTTGTCGTCATGCTGACAGCAGGGACGTGGGCAGCGGGGCGGGACATACCGACTTCTACCCCGGTCAGCACGGCGGGGGAAGCCCGTTCGCCGAACCGCGAACCCATTTGCCCATTCGCGAAAACCCATCTTCCGGCCAGGGCCGAGATTCAACAATCAGGCATCGCATTCATTTTGGAGGCGATTATGTCGTTACGTATTACTCTTGCAGCCATATTCCTGACGCCGGTTGTTCCAGTGGCTCAGGCCCAACCGGTACAGGCCCAACCGGTACAGGCGGGCTTCGAGCGGCTAACCACCCCGGATGGCACCGAGCTTGGCATTTGGTACCCGGCGTCAGGGACACCCACTCGCCAACAACTAGGGCTCTATGCGCACGAGGTAATAGCGGGCGCGCCAAGCGACCGACATCCCCTTATCGTCTTCTCACACGGCACGGGCGGTGATTTCGCTGGCCATGTCGATACCGCCGTAGCGCTCGCCCGTGCCGGCTTCATCGTTGCGGCCCTGACCCACCCCGGCGACAACTGGCGCGACACTAGCCGTGCGACGCGCATTGAGGAACGCCCGGCGGCTCTCTCCGCCACGATCACTTACATGGTGCAGACTTGGTCAGGGCGGGGTGCAATCGACGCGGATCGCATTGGCGCGTTCGGCTTTTCCGCCGGAGGGTTCACGGTTCTGGCTGCAGCGGGAGGACGCCCCGACCTCACCCGCCTTCAGGACCATTGCGCGCAGCATCCGACATTCTTCGACTGTGCATTGATCAAGGCTCAGAAACGGACGACAGCCCCGGCTTGGCCCAACCTGCGGGATGCGCGGATCAAGGCTATTGTCGTTGCCGCGCCTGCGTTGGGTTTCACCTTCGATCGCGCGGGACTTGCCGATGTACGTGTGCCAGTTCAGCTCTGGCGCGCCGATAATGACCAAATTCTGCCGACGCCATTCTATGCGGATGCCGTCCGCGGGGCGCTGCCTGGAAAGCCGGAGTTCCACAGCGTGGCAGGTGCCGGGCACTTCGATTTTCTGGCTCCCTGCGCCAATCCAGCTATCATGCCACAGCTTTGCAAAAGCGCACCGGGGTTCGATCGTGCAGCGTTCCACGCAAGCTTCGACGCTGCGATTGTGGCGTTCTTTTCGACCAAGTTGGCTAGGCGGCGTCGGCATTGAGCCCCATTTTCCAGGCCGGACTTAGCTGATATGGCGTTGCTCGGGGAAATGGGGGAAATGACGATGGCGACTCTGGCAATGCCGCGGCCGCAACAGCACCAGCGCAGCGACGACCGTTTTTTCCTAACGATGGCGTTCGTGATGGCGGGGCTGCTGATCGCGGGGTTCGGGCTGACGCTAGCCGTCGGTCGGTCGAGCTTCAACCGGCCGCCGATCGTTCATGCTCATGCGATCGTCTTCATGGGCTGGATGGTCATTTACGTCCTGCAAAACTGGTTTGCGACGCAGGGTCCGATTGCGCTGCACCGGCGGCTTGGCTGGTTGGCGATGGGGTGGCTGGCGCTGATGCTTTATCTGGGCACCGCCGTGACATTGATGAACGTGCGCGCTGGCACAACGCCCTTCATATTCCAGCCACTGCACTTTCTGGTATTCGATCCCTTGTCGCTGATCGGCTGCATTTGTCTGATTGTCGCTGGCGTGAGTTTGCGGATGCACACCGGCTGGCATCGGCGGCTCAACTATTGCGGGATGGCGCTGCTCGTCGGGCCGGGGTTCGGGCGGCTGCTGCCGATGCCACTGCTTATCCCATGGGCGTTTCATGCCACCTTTGTCTGCGTGATGCTGCTGCCGGTAATCGGCATCATCGCGGATTTGCGGCGCGACGGGCGGGTCCACCCGGGATGGTGGTGGGGCCTGGGCGGTATCGTTGCGACTGAGATTGCCACGGACATTATCGCCTTTGGACCCTTAGGACTGACGCTTTATCAGGCCGTTACGGCGGGGACGCCGGGTGCCGCAATTGCCCCGCTGGCTTTTCCGCCGTCACCACTGGGTTGATCCGGCGCGCTGGCGGGGCCATGTGGGCGGCGGGCGACGCGGAGAGTTGAGAAATGGACGCACGGAACGGTATTGGCGGCAACCCGACAGGGACCGATCTGCGCGATGAGATCGATCGGCTGCGCAGAGAGCGCAACGCCATCATCCTCGCGCATTATTACCAGCGGCCCGAGATTCAGGACATTGCCGATTTCGTCGGCGACAGCCTGGACCTGAGCCGCAAAGCGGCGGCGACCGATGCCGATGTGATTGCGTTCTGCGGCGTGAAGTTCATGGCCGACACGGCCAAAATCCTGTCCCCCGACAAGATCGTGGTGCTGCCCGATCTGCGCGCCGGGTGCAGCCTGGAAGATAGCTGCCCGCCGGACAAGTTCGCCGCCTTCCGCGCCGCGCACCCCGACCATATTGCGCTGACCTATATCAATTGCTCGACCGAGGTGAAGGCGCTCAGCGACGTGATCGTCACCTCGTCATCGGCGGAAAAAATCCTCAGCCAGATCCCGCTTGATCAGAAGATCATCTTTGGCCCCGACAAGCATCTTGGTGGCTATCTGGCGCGCAAGACCGGGCGCGACATGCTGCTCTGGCCCGGCGTATGCATCGTCCATGAGGCGTTCAGCGAAACCGAGCTGTTGAAGCTCAAGGCGAAGCACCCCGGCGCGCCGGTGGCGGCGCACCCGGAATGCCCGCCTTATATTCTCGATCATGCCGATTATGTCGGATCGACCAGCGGTATCCTCGATTTCGCGGCGAAGATGCCCGGCGATATCCTGATCGTCGCGACCGAACCGCACATCATCCACCAGATGGAAAAGGCTGATCCGACGAAGAATTTCATCGGCGCGCCGGGCGCGGACGGCAACTGCAACTGCAACATCTGCCCCTATATGGCGATGAACACGATGGAAAAGCTCTACATCGCGCTGCGCGATCTGGAGCCGCGGATTGAAATCGAAGAAGGGCTGCGGTTGCGGGCGAAGAAATCGCTCGATGCGATGCTGGCGATGGCGGGCGGTACGGTCGGGCAGGGTGATCTGGGTTTTGTGACGTTCACCGCGGACCAGAGCTGAACGCTGTTCGCGGCGGGTCCGGGTTTGACGGGATTGGTTCGCGCAGCGGCGCGGAGGGCACAGAGAAGAAGAGAGATTTGTTCGCGCAGAGACGCAGAGACGCCGAGAGGGGGATGTCAAGGATCGGTCGCCATGCGGCGACGCAGTCTTTTCCTTCCCAGTGATTGAAAGCGCTTCGCGCATCCGGTTTGCAACCGCTCAGCGTCTCCGCGTCTCTGCGCGACCTAAAACCTCGTCAGACGCTCCGCTCAGTCAAACGCCGCATGCTGCGCCTCGGCCTTTGGCGGTCGGCCAGGGCGCTTGAGCACGAACACTAACGGCACCGCCAGCGCGGTCAGGAACATCATCAGGCGGAAATCGTCGAGATAGGCGATCATTGCGGCTTGCCGGGTGACTTCGGCATTCATGATCGCCATCAGCGACTGACCGCTCTGGCCAAGGATAGAGGCCTGGCTGGGGTCAATCGCGCTCATCGAATAGGCTGTGATATGGCCGCCCAGCTCCTGATGGCTCGCCTGGACGTTATAACCAAGCAAAGCGGTCACCATCGAAATGCCAACCGACGCGCCGATATTTCGGAATAGATTGAGCAAGCTCGCTGCTTCGGTCCGGTATTGCGGGGGTAATGTCGCAAAGGCGGTGATGTTCAGCGGAATGAAGACCAGGCCAAGGCCAATCCCCTGGATGAACCCCGTGACGATGAACGGCGTCTGCCCCATCACTAGCGTCCATTGCGTCATATCCCAGAGCGACCAGGCGGCAATGGCGAGGCCGGTGCCGATCAACATGCGCGTGTCATAGCCGCGCTGAACCAATTGTCCGGCAACTCCCATGCTGATGACAATGCCAATGCCACGCGGCATCAGCAGCATGCCGGTGTCGAGCACTGGATAGCCGAACAGCCTTTGGAGCATCGGTGGCAGCAGCGCCATTGTCGCCATCATGATGATGCCAACCACGATCATGAAGCCAAGGCCCGTCACCAGATTGCGGTTGCGCAGCAAGTCCCGGTCAAACATCGGCTGATCGGCGGTGGCGATGTGGATTCCGAACATCACGGCTGCGCCCAGCGAAACCAGCCCTTCGATCGTTACTTCCCATGACTGGAACCAGTCGTTAGACTGTCCACGATCGCACATCACCTGAAACGCGGCGATAGCGATGGCGAGCAGCGAAAAGCCGAACAGGTCGAATTTGCGCGCGTTGAGGGGACGGCTCGGGAGCAGCGCCCAGAGGATTGCAAAACAGGCGATGCCGACGGGCACATTGACGTAAAATACCCAGCGCCAATCGAAATTGTCGGTCAGATAACCGCCAATCACTGGCCCTAGCACTGGCCCAACCATGATCCCCATGCCCCAAACCGCCATCGCGCCGGCCTGCCGAGAGGGTTTGTTGATGTCGAGCATCACCGTCTGGCTGAGCGGGTTCATAAAGGCGGCGGCGATGCCTTGCAGAATACGGAAGCCGACCATTTCGGTCAGGTTCTGGGCAAGGCCACACAGCATCGACGCCGCGACGAACCCCACCACGGCAAACAGGAACAGGTTGCGCGATCCAATCCGGTCTGACAGCCAGCCGGTGATCGGGATGGCGACAGCAGAAGCGACGATGTAGCTGGTCAGCACCCAAGTAATGGTATCGGCCGTCGCGCCAAGCGATGCCTGCATATGCGGCAACGCAACGTTGGCGATCGTGGAGTCGAGGATCTGCATGATCGTCGCGGCCATCACGCCCAGCGTCAGCAGTGCGCGGTTGCTGGTTTTTAGCGCGGGAACATCGAGTGGCATGACCGGGGCAGCAGCGCTTGGCTGCGCCCCGCGCGCCGGACTAGCGCTTGCCATGATTGCGGACGTCGACCGTCACCTTGGCGCTAAGCCCCGCGATCAGCTGGCGGGGACTAGCCTCGTCAATGGCGATCCGCACCGGCACGCGCTGGGTGACCTTCACCCAGTTTCCCGTCGCGTTCTGCGCAGGCAGTACCGAAAATTCAGAGCCGGTGCCTGCGCCGATTGATTGGACATGGCCTTTCAATGTCAGGTTGCCATAGGCATCGAAGCTGACGGTTGCGGGTTGGCCGACGCGCATCTTGTCAAGATCGGTTTCCTTGAAGTTCGCCTCGATCCAGGTGCGCTGGCTGGCGACGATGCTGACGGCGGGCAGACCAGAGATCATCATCTGGCCGATCTGCAGCCGGTCCGCCTGGCTGATCGTGCCGCTGGTCGGCGCGAACACGGCCGTTCGGGTCAAATCGAGCTGCGCTTTTTCGCGCTGTACCTGCGCCGCGGCGATAGCGGGACTTTGGCCTGGAACAGCGGCACCCGTCGCTAATTTGGCGCGGGCTTCGTCAGCGCTGGCGCTGGCGTTGGCCAGCGCTGCCCGAGCCTGTTCCAGGCCATGTTCGGCCTGTTCCAGCCGGGCGCGGGTGGTGAAGCCCTGCTTCATCAGCGCGGTCTGGCGATCAAAATCCTGCTGCGCAGCGGCGATCCGGTCCTGCGCGGCGGTGATGTCAGCCGATGTGCCGCGATAGCTGGATTGCAGCGTGGCGACATTGACCTGAGCGGCGGCAATCGCGGCATTGGCCTGTTCTACGGCAATTCGATAAGGAGCAGGGTCGATGCGGAACAACAGATCGCCAGCCTTGACGCGCTGATTCTCCTTGACCGCAACGTCAACGATCCGGCCGGCGACATCGGCGGAGACGGCGACTTTGTCCTGCTGAACATAGGCATTGTCGGTCGACACGAATTGGCCCGACGTCAGCCAGAGGTAGCCGGCAATCGCGGCAATGATCAGCGGCACCGCGATCAATGCTGCCGTCCGCCGCCACTTGCCCGGCGCCACCACGGGCGTTGTCTTCTGAGCGGCGAGATTCTGGGCGGTCAGATTTCGGGCGGGATCGGCTTCAGCCATGTTGTGCCTCTTGGGTGTCGTCAGTTTCAGCCAGATTGGCGCGAATGTCGTTGAGGGTGGCGATGAACGCTGCTTGGCGTGTCGGATCGATGCCAGCGAGCGCGGAATCGAACATGGCATCAGCAATGGTACGCAGCTGATCGATCAACGGGCGCGCGGAGTCGGTGAGATAGATTTGCCAAGCCCGGCGATCATGCGGGTCGCGGCGACGCTCGACATGGCCGGCTTCCTCAAGCCGATCGACCATCCGGCATAAGGTAATTGGTTCGACTTCCAGTAGCTCGGCGAGCTTGCCCTGGTTGATGCCTTCATTGCGGATGAGCGTTGTCAGCGTACGCCACTGCGCGCGGGTAACGCCGATCGCGCGGGCACGCTCGTCAAAACGCCGACGCATCAGGCGCGACACATCGCTGATCAGGAAGCCGATACTGTCCGTCATATGGCGCATATAGTAAGTAGGCTTATTAATAACAATACATACTAATGGCGGTAGCAGTGCCTTTGCGGCAAGAGCGCTGGATATTCATTGCGGAACCGAACGATTTGCCGCACGTTGAGGCGGTCGATTGCCCCAGATGTGCCGGGGCCTGATTGCCGACAGGGGCCAACAATCATTCTCACCAAGCCAACCGTGAAATTGCCTTTTTTGGACGGTGATCAACCGGGTGTCGCGCTGATCCGCGATTTTGATTGGGGCAGCACGGCGCTGGGCCCGATCATGCACTGGTCTGCGCCGCTGCGGACCGTTGTGGGGATGCTGTGCCGGGCGCCCAATCCACTGGCATTATTGTGGGGGGCAGACGGCATTATGATTTATAATGACGCCTATGCCGTCATCGCTGGCAAGCGCCACCCGGCAATGCTGGGCAGCAAAGTCCGCGAAGCTTGGCCGGAAGCTGCCGACTTTAACGATCATATTATGACCGAGGGGCTGGCAGGGCGATCGCTGTACTATCGCGATCTCGCCATGGATATTGAGCGCAATGGGGAACGCGAACAGGCATGGTTCAACCTGGATTATGCGCCGGTATGGGGCGACGATGACTGCCCTGCCGGGGTGATCGCTTTCGTCGCCGAAACAACGAGCCGAATCAAGGATAACGCTGCGCTGCGCGAGACCGAAAATGCGCTGCGGATTGCCAATGATACGCTGGAAGCCCAGGTCAATGCGCGCATGGCCGAACTCCAGGCAAAAGAAGCGCGGTTGCGTACCGTGTTCGAAACCAGCTTTGGTTTTCAGGGGCTGCTCGATCCCGATGGCCGGTTGCTCGATGCCAACGCAACGTCGCTGACGGCGATCGACGCTGCGTTAGATGATATTGCTGGTCTCTCCTTTTGGGAGACCCCCTGGTTTGCCGGTACGCCGGGAATGGACGAAACGATCCGCGACGCGGTGGCGCTTGTTGCGCGCGGTGACGTGGTGCGCCAGGAATTGCTGATCAATCTGCCGGTTGGCGGCTGGCGCTGGTTTGATTTTGTCCTGCGACCGATTTTTTCGACGCAAGGTGACGTCATCGCGATCGTCCCCGAAGCGCTTGAGACGACGGAGCGCCGCGCTGCCGAAGAAGCGCTGCGGCAATCGCAAAAGCTGGAGGCGATGGGGCAACTCACCGGCGGTGTCGCGCATGATTTCAACAATTTGCTTACGCCCATCATCGGCACGCTTGATTTGCTCAGCCGCCGCGAAATCGGCGGGGAGCGGGAACAGCGGCTGATTGGCGGCGGGCTGCAATCGGCAGAGCGCGCCAAGATGCTGGTGCAGCGGTTGCTGGCCTTTGCCCGGCGCCAGCCGCTTCAGCCGCAGCCCGTTGACGTGGCCGCGCTGATCGCTTCGATGAGCGATTTGATTGCCAGCACATCGGGGCCGCGCATCCACATCGCCATGGATATTGCAGCGTGGCTGCCGGCAGCCACGGCAGAGGTCAACCAGCTGGAAATGGCCTTGCTCAACCTGGCTGTGAACGCACGCGATGCGATGCCGGAGGGCGGCACGCTGACCATCGCCGCAGCAACGGCGGACATCATCGAAGGCGCGGTTCCCGGCCTGGCGGCGGGGCGCTATGTGAAAATTACCGTCAGCGACACCGGCACCGGCATGGACGAGCATACCAAGCGGCACGCGATCGAACCGTTTTTCTCGACCAAGGGCATTGGCAAGGGCACCGGGCTTGGTCTGTCGATGGTGCATGGGCTTGCCTCTCAGCTTGGCGGCGCGCTCAACATTTCAAGCAAGTTGGGGCTGGGGACAAGCATCGAGCTGCTGTTACCAGCCACGGCAGCGTCAGTAGTGCCGATCGACCAACCGACCGATCCTGCTAACGCCGCCATTGGGGCCGGCACCGTTTTGCTGGTCGATGATGAAGATCCGGTGCGGCAGACGACCGCTGAAATGCTCATCGAGCTTGGCTATCAGGTGATCGAAGCCCATTCCGGCGAGGCAGCGATTGAGCTGATCGATCAGCATGCCATCGATATGATCGTCACTGATCATTTGATGGGCGGCATGACCGGGACGGCATTGATCGAGCACGTTCGCCAAACCGCACCGGACCTGCCAGTGCTGGTGATTTCCGGCTATGCGGATGCCGCTGGAATCGCTGCGGATGTGCCGCGCCTGACCAAGCCATTTCGCAGCGCCGAACTTGCCGCCATGCTGGCGACGATCCAGCAGCGCTGACCGGCTTTGTCCAAGACAGCGATGCAGCAGCGGTTCGATTTTCGGACGAAGCTACACCCTACCGCATAACGACCAGTGGATTCGCCCGCAGTCTTGTCCTAATGACCATCGCCGTGCCGTCGATTCATGCCCTTGCCAATCCTGCGCGCTTCCTGAAGCTAGCGCGCCCCCTGACCCCGGCGTTGTTCTGGGCAGGGGCGTTGTTGATCGCCTTTGGCAGCTGGGCTGGCCTGACGCAGACGCCGCCCGATTACCTGCAGGGCGAAACGGTGCGCATCCTGTACATCCATGTGCCAACCGCTTGGCTGGGCATGGCCGGGTGGAGCGGCATTGCCGTGTCGAGCCTGACTTTTCTGATCTGGCGGCATCCGCTGGCCATGCTTGCCGCGCGCGCCATGGCGCTGCCCGGCGCGTTGTTTGCAGGCCTTTGCCTGGCGACCGGATCGATCTGGGGCCGGCCGACCTGGGGGACCTGGTGGGAGTGGGATGGGCGGCTGACATCGATGCTGCTGCTGTTTTTCGTCTATCTGGGCTTTATGGGGCTGGCGCGCGCCGATGCCGATCGCGGTGGCGATGGCCGCATCCCGGCGCTTTATGGTGTTGCTGGTTCAGTGTTGCTGCCAATCATTCGCTATTCGGTGGTGTGGTGGAATACGCTGCATCAGGGCCAGAGCATCGGCATCAACAAGCAGACGATCGATGGATCGCTGATCTGGCCGCTCTGGTATACGCTGGGCGGCTTTACCTTGTTCTTCGCGGCGATCGTGCTGATGCGGATGCGCGCTTCGCTGGCGCTGACCAAGGCAGAAGCGCGGATGCGGCGGATGGCGAATAGCGGGGAAATGGCCGCATGAACCCCTGGCCATTCGTTACCGCCGCATATGCGATCACGCTGACCGCCACGGCGGTGATCGCGCTTATCAGTTGGTTGGCGATGCGTAACGCCGAAAAGGGCAGCAAATGAAGGCGAAGCATCATCGACTGACATTGGGGCTGCTCGCGCTCGCCGCGATCGGCGGGGCAAGCGGGTTGGCGCTGTCAGCGTTGAAGGATCAGGCGGCATTTTTCTATGCGCCGGGCGATGTCGCCACAAAGGGGCTGCCGCTTGGTCGCGGCGTGCGGCTGGGCGGGATGGTTGAAGGCGGATCGATCAAAAAGCAGGCCGATGGCGTCACGATTCGCTTCCTGGTGACCGACGGCAAGGCGACCGTGCCGGTGACCTTCAAGGGCATCACGCCCGATCTGTTCAAGGAAAGGTCCGGCGTCGTCGCCGAGGGCGAATTTCAGGCCGATGGCAGCTTTGTCGCCAGCAACCTGCTCGCCAAGCATGACGAACGCTATATGCCGCCCGAAATGGCGGGCAAAATGGCTGCCAATATGCCCGCCAAGCTGCCAGCCGGGAAAATGCCACCACAATGATTGCTGAAGCGGGGCTCGCCGCACTCTGGATCGCCGCCGCGCTTGCGGCATTGCAATTTGTCCTGGCTGCACTCGGGGTCGCGCGCGGCGATCCTGATGTAATGCGCGCGGTGCGACCTGTTGCAGTGGTGCAGGGCCTGGTCGTGCTTGGCGCATTGGCGGCGCTGATGTGGCTATTCGTCCAGTCGGATATGTCGGTGTTGCTGGTTGCCACCAACAGCCATTCAGCCAAGCCGTTGATTTACAAGATCGCGGGTACCTGGGGCAATCATGAAGGATCGATGCTGCTTTGGGTGACGATCCTGGGGCTCGCTGGTGGCGCGGTGGCACTCCTCGAACATCGGCTGAAGATCGCGACGCTGGTTGCAACGCTTGGCGCGCAGGCGCTGATTGCGCTGGGTTTTTATGCCTTTCTGTTGTTTTCTTCCAACCCGTTTTCGCGGCTGAATCCGGCGCCAGTGGACGGCAACGGGCTGAACCCACTGCTGCAAGATCCTGGCCTCGCCTTCCATCCGCCCACCTTGTACATCGGCTATGTCGGCATTTCGGTGGCGTTTTCCTTCGCGGTTGGCGCGATGGTGACGCGCGATGTCGGCCCCGCCTTTGCGCGCGCGATGCGGCCCTGGGTGCTGGGGGCTTGGATATTCCTGACGCTTGGTATCACGGCCGGCAGCTATTGGGCTTATTATGAGCTTGGCTGGGGCGGCTGGTGGTTTTGGGACCCGGTTGAAAATGCGTCGCTGATGCCGTGGCTTGCGGCGACCGCTTTGCTCCATTCGGTGACGGTGCTGGCGACACGCGATGGGTTGCGGGCCTGGACGATCATGCTGGCCGTCGTTGCCTTTTCAATGTCGATGATTGGCACCTTCCTGGTGCGATCGGGGATTTTGACGAGCGTCCACGCCTTTGCCGTCGATCCGGAGCGCGGTAGTTTCATCCTGGCGTTGCTCGCCCTCTATATCGGTGGCGCGCTGGCGCTGTTCGCGCTGCGGGTGGGCACGATCCGGTCGGGCAATACTTTTGAACTGGTCAGCCGCGAAGGCGCGCTGGTTGCGAACAACCTGCTGCTGTCGGTCATTTTGGGGATTGTGCTGATCGGCACGCTGTACCCGATTGTGGCGGCGGGCCTGTTCGGGCTGCAACTGTCGATTGGCCCGCCCTTCTTCAACAAGGCGGCGGGGCCGGTGGCACTAGCGCTGGTCGCGATCATGGCGGCCGGGCCGCTGGTGCGCTGGCGCCGTGATGAGGCTGGCGCGGTGGTGTTCCGCATGATTGTGCCGATCGCGATTGCCGCAGTTGCGTTGATCGCGCTGGTCGTCTTTGCCGCGAACGCTGGTGTCTTGCCGATCCTGGGGCTGGCCCTTGCGGCCGGGCTGGCGGTGGCGAGCTTGGCGCCGCTGTGGAAGCGCAATCTGCGCCGCACACCAATGTTCACTTATGGCATGGTCTTGTCGCATCTTGGCATTGCCGTCAGCCTGGCGGGCATGGCGTCCGAAACTGCCTTCACTCAGCAGACGTTGGTGGCCGCCAGCATCGGCGAGCCGCAACGGGTTGGGCCCTATACGGTGACCTTGCAGGGGATCACGCCTGTGATTGGTCCGAACTGGTCGGCGCTGCAGGCGCGCCTGAAGATTCAGCGCGATGGTGGGGCGCCCTTTACGATGACCCCGCAATCGCGCTTCTTTTCAAATCCCGTAACCGTCACCAGCGAATCCGCGATCGCGACTGTGTTTGATGGTCAGCTCTATACCGTGCTCGGTCAGCCCGATCCTGCGGGGCGCTGGCAATTGCGGCTGTGGTGGAAGCCATTTGTGACGCTGATCTGGCTGGGCGGTGCGCTGGTTGCGCTGGGCGGCGCGCTGTCGCTGATCGGGCGGGTCAGCCGTGATCGCAAAACAGCATTGCGCGAGCTTTGGGCATGAAGCGCGTGGTGCTCTGGCTGCCGCTGGCGCTGTTCGCCGGGCTGTTCATCGTTGCCGGTTACGCGCTCTACAAGCCAGCCGACCGCACCGTGCGATCGGCCATGATCGGTCGTTCCGTCCCAGAGTTCAAGTTGGCCCCGATCATTCCTGGAAAGCCGGGCGTCGAGACCGCTATCTTCCACCAGGGCCAGCCAAGGCTGATTAATGTCTTTGCGAGCTGGTGCGTTCCTTGTGCGGCTGAAGCACCGGCGCTCGCGCGGCTGAAGGCGATGGGGGTGGCGATCGATGCCGTGGCGATCCGTGACCAGCCCGATGATTTGCGCGGTTTCTTGGCGCGCTACGGCGATCCGTTTGAACGCATTGGTGACGATCCCGAAAGCGCGGTGCAGCTGGCGCTTGGTTCGGCTGGGGTGCCCGAAACCTTCGTGGTCGATGGCCAGGGCAAAATTTTGCTGCAGCATGTCGGCGAAATTCGCGATGAGGATATCCCCAAGATCCTTGAAGCCATGGGCAAATCATCATGATGCGCTGGTTTCTGGCCTTGTTGCTGATCGCCATTAGTGGTCCCGCACTGGCGGATTCGGCGCGCCCACCGGCGCGGCTTGCCGATACCCAATTGCCCGATCCGAAACAGGAAGCCGAAGCGCAAAAGCTGATGGTCACGCTGCGGTGCCTGGTCTGCCAGGGTCAATCGATCGCGGACAGTAATGCCGAGATGGCGGGGGATATGCGCGCGCTGGTCCGCCGACAAATTTCGGATGGATCGAGCCCAGCCCAGGTCCGTGACTGGCTGATCGCGCGCTATGGCGATTATGTCACCTATGATCCGCCGCTATCGAGCGCGACCTTGCCGCTCTGGATTGCGCCAATCGCCTTTATCGCGATTGGGCTGCTGCTGGCGCGGGCGAGCTTCAAACGGCGAAAGCGGGTCTGATGGGCTGGGTAATGCTGCTGCTGATCGGGTTGGCGTCCGGAGTGTTGCTCTGGCGGCTGTCGCTGCCGCGACTGGTCTGGACAATGGCCGGGGCCGCGTTGCTGTTCGGTGCCACGGGCTATGCGTTGCAGGGCACGCCGACCCTGCCCGCCAGCCCGGCCAAGCCGCAATCAAACAAGCTGGATGTCGCTGCGGACATTGTCGAGCTGCGCGGGGCGTTTTTCGGTCGGTACACTGCTGACGCCGCCTATCAGACAGCGGCCGATGCGATGATCCGCATCAGCGACCCCGCCAGCGCCGTAAAGGTCACGCTGGGGGGCATTAATCGCAACCCGCGCAGTCCTTCTTTGTGGACTGAACTGGGCAGTGTGCTCGTCACGCATGATGCCGGTAATGTCTCGCCCGCTGCGCTGTTTGCGTTCCGCCGCGCGATGATTTTGGCCCCACGCCATCCCGGTCCGCCATTCTTTCTGGGGCTCGGTTATGCGCAATCGGGCCAGCTCGAAAATGCCCGGATTTGGTGGCAACGTTCGCTGCAGCTCACTCCGCCAGGGGCCAGCTATCGCAACGCGATTGCCGAGCGGCTGATGCTGCTCGATCAGTTTATTGCGATGAACAAGGCGCAGCAACAGCAATAACCTGCCTAACCGAACGGGCGGTTGAGCTTCACGATCGCACTATTAAGCCAGGCGGCGAAGGTGACCCAGGCGAGATAGGGCATGACAAGCGCGCTGGCGAAGGGCGAGATCGGCCAGAGCAGGGTAACGAGCAGCACCAGCGATACCCACAGGAACACCACTTCCACCAGCGCCCAATCGGGTCGCTGCGCGCGGAAGAAGAGCGGGCTCCACAGAAAATGGCAGACTGCATTGGTGCTGAACAGGCAGATCACACGCGCCTGCTCAGGCCGCGTGTCGGCGGCATACCAGGCGGTAATTGCCGACCAGGCGGCCAGGCCCAGGATGATACTCCAAGCCGGACCGAACAGCCAGTTGGGCGGTTGCAGGCTGGGCTTTTTCAGATTGTGATACCAGGGGCCGATCGGCGTCATCAGGCCGCCCGCGCCGCCCAAGAAGACGGCGACGCCAATCGCGATGATGACAGGAATTTCCATAAGCTGCTGGCCGGTCCGTATTGTGGAGTGTCAAACTCCTGTTACACGCAAAGGATGCGTGCGTCCTTTCCATTCTCCGCCATCGTCGGCCAAGACGAAATGAAACTTGCCCTGCTGATCGCTGCGATCGATGCGCGGATTGGCGGGGTGATGGTGTTTGGTGACCGCGGCACTGGCAAGTCGACGGCGGTGCGTGCGCTCGCCGCGCTGCTGCCGCCAATGCCCGTGGTGGCGGGGTGCCGCTATAACTGCGCGCCGGGCCAGTCGGTTTGCCCGACGCCCGAAACCCACTTGCCCGGCAAGGCGACCGCGCCGGTGCCGTTTGTCGATCTGCCGTTGGGCGCGACCGAGGACCGGGTGGTCGGCGCGCTCGATCTGGAAAAGGCGCTGGCGCATGGCGAAAAGGCGTTCGAGCCAGGGCTGCTCGCGCGCGCGCACCGGGGGTTTCTCTATATCGATGAGATTAACCTGCTTGAGGATCATATCGTCGATCTGCTGCTCGACGTGGCGGCATCCGGCGAAAATGTGGTCGAGCGCGAGGGGTTGAGCGTGCGGCATGCGGCGCGCTTCGTGCTGGTCGGCAGCGGCAACCCCGAAGAAGGCGAATTGCGGCCGCAGCTGCTCGACCGGTTCGGGCTGTCGGTCGAAGTGCGTACGCCGCAAGATTTGAAGCAGCGCGTCGAGATTTTGAAGCGCTGCGATGCGTTCGAGCGCACGCCCGATGAATTTGCTGAGCTATGGTCGAAAGCCGAGCGCAAAACGCTGAAGCGGATCGCCAAGGGCAAGGAGTTGCTGGCGAGCGTGACGATGCCCGACGCGGTCCTCACGCGCGCATCGGAGCTGTGCATGGTGGTGGGCGCGGATGGCCTGCGTGGCGAGCTCACGCTGATGCGTTCGGCGCGTGCGCTGGCAGCGCTGGAGGGCGATGAGATCGTCACCGAGGTGCATTTGAAGCGGGTCGCGCCGCTCGCGTTGCGCCACCGGCTGCGGCGTAATGTTCTTGATGAGACCGGCTCGACCGCGCGGATTGAGCGCGCGATGGAAACGATGTTCGCGGCATGACCGACACGGGCGAGATGTCGTCCGCGGTTTTGGCGCCCGATATCTGGTCGGATGCACTGCTGGCGGCGCGGCTGTGCGCTGTTGATCCTCGGCTTGGCGGGCTGGTGCTGCGCGGCGGCGGCGAGGCGCGCGATGCGGTAGTTGCGGCCCTTATGGCCGGGCTGGGCGACGGCGCGCCGATCAAACGCCTCCCCGCGCATATCGATGACGAACGGCTGCTCGGCGGGCTTGATCTGGGGGCGACGCTCTCGACCGGGCGCGCGGTGTCGCGCACGGGCGTGCTGGCGGAGGCCAATGGCGGGCTGCTGATCGTGCCGATGGCCGAGCGGCTGGCGGAGTCGGTCGCGGCACCCATAGCGGCGGCGCTCGATACCGGCGAAGTGATTGCCGAGCGCGAGGGGATGACGTTGCGCTCCCCGGCGCGCTTTGCGGTGGTCGCGCTGGATGATGGCGTGGAGCCGGACGAGCGGCCTCCAGTAGCGCTGGCGGAGCGACTGGCGTTTTGGCTGGACCTGGGGGAGGTGCGCCCGCTCAAAACGCTTCCCGGCGCTATCGATCAAGGGAAAGATTTGGGTGCAGTGGCGCCGCCCGCGACCGATGTGCTGGAGGCAATTGCTGTTACTACGCTGGCTTTGGGTATCGATTCCGGGCGCGCGCCGATCTTTGCATTGCGGGCAGCGCGGGCATCGGCGGTGCTGCACGGGCGGTCGGTGATCGGCGAGGATGATGTGATGATCGCCGCGCGCCTTGTGCTCGGCCCGCGCGCGACGCGGATGCCACCGCCGCCTGAGGCTGAGCCAGCGCCCGAGACCGAGGCACCGCCGCCGCCGCCGTCCGACAGCGATACCAGCGAGCAAGAAAGTAGTGAACCGCAGCCACTGGAGGATGTGGTGCTGGAAGCGGCGCTCGCCTCGTTGCCCAAGGATGTACTCGCGCAGATTGCTGCGGGCAGCGGCAGGCGAGCCCCAAAGGCAGGCGGGCAGGGCAAGGGCGCCAAGCAACGCTCCGCGACGCGTGGTCGGCCCGTGGGCGTGCGGGCGGGCATCCCGCGCGGCGGCTTGCGGCTGAGCCTGATCGATACCTTGCGCGCCGCCGCCCCCTGGCAGCGGGTGCGCGGTGCGGACGCGAGCCGCGTGCAGGTGCGGCTCGACGATCTCCGCATCCGGCGGTTCGAAAAGAAGATGGAGGCGACAACGATCTTTGCGGTCGATGCGTCGGGGTCATCGGCGATGGCGCGGCTGGCTGAGGCCAAGGGGGCGGTCGAACTGCTGCTGGCCGAGGCTTATGTGAAGCGCGCGCAGGTGGCGCTGGTGGCGTTTCGCGGGACCGAGGCCGAGTTGATCCTGCCACCGACGCGCTCGCTGGCGCGGGCGCGCAAATCGCTGGGCGCGCTACCGGGCGGGGGTGGCACGCCGCTCGCCGCCGGGCTTAACGCTGCGCGCGAATTGGGCGAGGCAGCGCGCAAGCGGGGACGCACGCCGTTTCTGGTGATCCTGACCGATGGCCGCGCCAATATCGCCGCCGACGGATCGATGGTGCGGCAAGCGGCGGAGGATGATGCCGAGGCGGCGGCGCGCGCGATCGGCCTGTCGGGGATCGCCTCTGCCTTTGTCGATATTTCCGCGCGACCGCGGCCGGAGGGGGCGACGATCGCCGCTGCGATGCGCGCACGCTATCTGCCGCTGCCACGAGCGGATGCGCGGACAATGCACGCGGCGGTGAAGGGGGTTCAGGATGCTGAGCGATAAGCCGCGCTGGGAGGCCGAAGGACGCGACTGGCCCAACCGTGAGGTGAGCCGCTTTGTCGATGTCGGGCGGTTGCGTTGGCATGTGCAGGTCACCGGAAGCGGCCCCGTGCTGCTGCTGCTCCACGGCACAGGGGCGGCAACGCATAGCTGGCGGACGATGCTGCCGCTGCTGGCCGAGCATTTTACCGTCGTGGCGCCCGATCTGCCGGGGCATGGCTTTACGACTGGGCGGCCAATGGGCGGGCTGGCGATGCCCTCAATGGCCAAGGCGGTGGGCGAGTTGATGGCGGCGCTGGAGATGCCACCCGCGCTGATCGTCGGCCATTCGGCGGGGGCAGCGATTGCGATCCGGATGGTGCTGGATGGGTTCGCGGCACCCAGGGGCGTGATCGGGCTCAATTCGGCGCTGCTGCCCTTTCCGGGGCTGGCGGCCAAGCTGTTCCCGACGCTGGCGCGGATGCTGTTCGTCAACCCGTTCGCGCCGCATATCTTTGCCGGCATTGCGCGGCAGCGCGGCGAGGCGGGGCGGTTTCTGGCGCGATCAACGGGCTCCACGATCGATGCGGCGGGGGCGGATTTTTACGGGCGGCTGTTCGCAACGCCGGGGCATTGCGCGGGCGCGATCACGATGATGGCCGACTGGGACCTGGAATCGCTGGCGCGCGACCTGCCCAAGCTGGCGGTGCCGCTGCTGCTGATCCACGGCGCGGGCGATTCGGCGATCCCGGCGGCGACTGCCGAGGGTGCGGCGGCGCTGGTGCCTGGCGCGATGCTCGAGACGCTGCCGGGGCTGGGGCATCTGGCGCATGAAGAAGCGCCCGAGCGAGTGGCGGCGATGATCGGGGCGTTTGCTGGCGGGGTTGGATTGGTTTCGTAAACCAAACACATCGTCACCCCGGGCTGGACCCGGGGTCCCGCTTCTTCTTCTGCTTCTTCCTCAAGCAAGCATGTCGAAAAGATCCAGCCAGTCAGGATTGCCTTGCTAAATCAACGCGAATTTCCATTCGCGTCGCCAGCGTTTGACGCGCTTTTCATGTTCAATGCAGGCAAGGATATCGTCGCCGCGCTCGGCCCAGACGAGCCGGGTCAGCACATATCTCGCGCAGAAATCAGAACCGTCGCCAGATCGGTGCTGATCGATTCGTGCGGCGAGGTGGGAGGTAACGCCAACATACATCGTGCCCCGATAGTGATCGGCCATGATGTAAACCCAGCCGCCCTTCGTTTCGCGCTCCATCTCCGTCGGATGAGAAAAGCGGGACCCCGGGTCAAGCCCGGGGTGACGAGTGGGGGGGGAAGGAGCGGGATTCGCCCACTTGCGGACATAGCCGACGCCGGCCACCATTGCTTAATGGATCGAGCCGACTTCCTGCGCACCCAGACGCCACACCTCATTGCGGACGTTCGGATGTTCGAAACCGTCGAAGGCGGTCGGAAAGGGCCAGCCTATCCGGGCTGGGGGTGTCCCTGCGTATTGTCAAAGGCGGAGCCGCTAACAGGCTACGATGCGTGGCCTATTCTCGGTGGCGACAACCTTTTGCCGGGCGAGAAACGCCGGTTGGGCTTTTATTTCCTCTCTCACGATGAGGTTGTCCGACTCATACGCAACGCGGGTCACTTTTACCTCTGGGAGGGCGGCTTCATCGGCGAAGCGACGGTGGTCAATGAGAATGACCGCTAACCACGCAATCCCCGCCATTCGCAATTCGTAGCGTCACCGCGTAAAACGCCCACCAGCGTCGCCATCCTGTTCAGGAACTACCTATGATCCACGACCATATGGGCCTGCTCGAAATGGGCCTCGTCTTCGGCGGCGTTATCCTCTTCCTTGCCTATCAATATTGGGCGACGACGCGCTCGATCCGGCGCGACAGGGATGACGGCGAGACATAGCTGGCGAGCCTTCTAGCGAGACCCGTTTGTCCTGAGTAGCCATTGAGCTTGTCGAAATGGCGTATCGAAGGACAGCGTTCGGGGCACTGCCCTTCGATACGCGTCTTCGACAGGCTCAGCCCCTACTCAGGGCGAACGGGTTTAGTTGTTGGCAGCACCGTTTGTGGCGCTAATCTCTCAATAAATCGCCCGTGGCATCCGGAATGGCAGCATCGCCTGCACGATCGGCGAGCGGAACCGCCCTAGCGACAAGCTCTCATGCACCGCGTGCACATCCTCGCCGAACAGCCGCGTGTCGAGCGCGGAGCGGGCGTAGAAAGGGGCATCGACCCAGGTTTTGGTCACCTTGGCCTTGTGGCCAGCGTCCACGCGAGTCAGGCGGTCGATCATCCAGCCGGAGCGGGGGAGGCGGAGCGACGGGGGCGCTGCGACATCGGTCCAGCGGCCCTGGCGGTCCATCTTCAGCGCCAGATCGAACGGCGTGCCGTCTCGCCGCGTGCCTTCATAGAGCACGGCGACATCGTTCTTCAGATGCGCACGCGACCAGTGCCAGTCGTTGAAGCCGTCCTCGAGCGCCTCTTCGCCGAAGTTCGAATCGAAATAGCCGCTGCCGTTCCAGCTGATGCCGGGGTTGGCCATGTCGACCTCGACGCGCGAGCGCGGCGCTACGGGGTGCCAGCGGTGCTTTCCCGCCGCATCGAGGCAAAAGCCGGTGGTGCCGATCATCTCCGGGTAAACTCGGACCTGCCCGCGCACCGGATAGGGCAAAGGGGCCGAGGTTTCGTTGATGTCGATGACCAGGCAATCGCCGTCCCAATGCAGGCCGCTGGGGCCGACCTGGAAAGTATCCGCATCGCGGCGGACCTGGTGCCAGGGGCGTTCGGTCATCGCCCAAGCATTGCCGCGCGGGCCGTTCAGCGAGACATTGATGGCGCAGTGATTCTCCGGGCTGCGACGCCCGCTGAGCTTATAATAGGGCGAAAAGACGCTGCCGATAAAGGCGATGATTGTCAGGCCGAAGCGGCCGTCGTCGCTGCAGGCGTCGATATACCACCAGGCATAGCCGTTCGCATCGACCTCGACATCGAACCGTGGTCCTTGAGCAGGATATCGACGGCATGGCCGCCGCTGAGCGCTGCCATCGGGACGCCCGCGCCCGGATGGGTGCTCCCGCCCGCGCAATAAATGCCAGGGATCAGTGTCCGGGCGCCTTGCCGGCGGAAGGACGCCGCCCATCCGTGCGAGGCCCGTCCATAAAGGGCTCCACCCGTCGAGGGAAACAGGGCCTCGAACGTTGCCGGAGTCGACAGCACCGTTGCTGCTGGGGGCAGTTCCAGTGATAGGCCCGCCCGCCCCGTAATCTCCAGCATCCGCGATTGGCATTGATCGATCTCCGCTTCGGTAAATCCTGGCCCGTCGCCATTGGCGGGGGCGTTGACGAGTATCTGCAGACGTTCGCGCCCCGATGGCCCCCCACCCCGATCAACGCCCTGATCGTCGCGGTCCTGCGCGCAGATATAGACGGTGGGGTAAGACGGCAGCTTGCCGGCGGCGAGCGCGTCGAACTCGGCCGGATAATCGTCCGAGAAGAAGACATTATGGTGCGACAGCGGAAAGCCGCTCGTCTTGCTATGTGCGGTCCACACCAGCGCACTATGTGATCGCTGGGCTGGCGTCATCCCGGTCACCGCGCCGCGTGCTGCAGCCCCGAAGCGGCCATCGGCAATGGCAGACGGATCAGCGTTGCAAACGATCGAATGGGCGGTCAGGCGTTCACCTGTCGCCAGCCGGACGCCAGCGGCGCGGCCGTGTTCGACCAATATCTCCGCGACCGGGGCATTGTACCGGAACTGCGCGCCACGCTCCACCGCCAGCCGCTCCAGCGCGCGGGCAAGGGCATGCATGCCGCCGTCGAGCAGCCAGACACCGCGCGCCTCGACATGAGCGATCAGCATCAGCGTGCCGGGGCAGAGAAACGGGGAGGAGCCGCAATAGGTGGCATAGCGCCCGAACAACTGGCGCAGGCGGGGATCGCGAAAATGGTCGCCGAGCGAGGCCCACAGCGTCTGGAACGGTCGCGTAGTAAGAAGGTCTGCAAACCGCACCTTGCCCATTTCCCAGGCGAGCCGGGTCGGACTGCCGCGCTGGCTGCGCATGAACGGCTTGTCGAGCGAGGTGAAGATCTGTTTCGCCTCGGCACAAAAGCGCCGATACCCCGCTGCCTCTTGGGGGCCGGCAAAGGCGGCGATGGCGTCTTCACTCGCGGTGCGATCAGCGAACAGATCGAGACGATCATTGCCCCAGGCGTGGCGCGCGAGCGTGGTTGATGTGGTCAGCGTGAGGTAATCGTCGAGCGATGCACCACAGCTGTCAAAGATGGCGTCAAACACGTCGCGCATCGTGAAAACGGTTGGTCCACCGTCAATCTGCGCGCCGCCCGAATCGACCTGGCGCATCTTACCGCCAGGGGCTGCTGTCGCTTCGAGCACCGTAACGTCAAAGCCGCGTGCAGCCAGCAGGGCGGCGCTGGTCAACCCGCCCACACCGGCGCCGATCACGATGACCCTTTCGCGCTGCATGCCGGCCTTTCTTCGGTTGAGCGAATTTAAGTCGATTGACGCACCCCCATCAACCGTCCAACTATTTGGACATATGAAACTGTCCAGAACCAAAGACAATAGCCCTTGGCGGGAACGCTGGGTGGCGGCGCGCAATCGCGTGCTTGCCGATCCGGGTTTCCAGCGCTTTGCCGCCCGCTTCCCACTGACCCGGCCGATCGTGCGGAGCAAGGCGCGGATCATGTTCGATCGCGTGGCGGGCTTCACCTATTCGCAAGTGATCGCCGCCAGTATCGAATTGCGCCTACTCGATCTTTTGGCTGATGGCGCCCGAAATCTGGCGGACATTGCCGTATCAATCGATGTCCCAATCGAGGGCACCGATCGGTTGCTGCGCGCAGCCGCATCGATCGGGCTGGTCGAGCGGATTGCTGAGGATCGCTGGGCGCTGGGCGGAGAGGGCGCGGCGCTGCGCGGCAATGGCGGCATTGCCGAAATGGTGGCGCATCACCGGCTGCTTTATGCCGATCTTGCTGATCCCGTTGCGTTGCTGCGGCGTGGCGCAGGCGGCGGGCAGCTTTCAAATTATTGGACCTATGCCGAATCGGAAGGGCAGGGGGACGGTGATCAAGTGGCGGCCTATTCCGGGCTGATGGCCGCATCCCAGCCGCTGATCGCTACCCATGTGATCGACAGCTATGGGTTTGGGCGGCACCGGCGGATGCTTGACGTTGGCGGCGGGCAGGGGGCGTTTATTGCAGCGGTCGCCGCAAGGGTGCCGGGGATTGAGCTGGCGTTGTTTGATCTGCCTGCCGTTGGCGAACGCGCGCGGCGGGCGCTTGATGCCGCAGGTCATGGCCCGCGCGTGACGATCCATGGCGGCAACTTCCTGGCTGATTCGCTGCCCGGCGGGCATGATCTCGTCACCCTCATTCGCGTGCTGCACGATCATGATGATGCGCCAGCCCTGCAATTGCTGCGCAACATCCATGCCGCGCTGCCGCCGGGCGGGCGCCTGTTGATTGCCGAGCCGATGGCCGAAACCCCGGGGGCTGAGGCCGCAGGGGATGGCTATTTCGGCATGTATCTCTGGGCCATGGGATCGGGCCGGCCACGCAGCAAGAAGGCGATCGCCGCGATGCTGCGGCAAGCCGGATTCAGCGCCACCAGCAACGTCGCAACCCCCCTGCCGCTGACCGTAAGTGCGATTGTAGCGAGTCGTTGACGCACAAAGCGTCCAGAACAGTTGACAATAAAAAGTGTCCATATAGTGTGACACTCGTGATGCCCGAACCAGTCAGTTGAGAGCATCAACAGGGGAGTAAATGGTGGAAACGCTGGCGGTTATATTGGAGGCACCTGAGACGCTCTCGTTGCGTCGCATGGCGCTTAATCCAATGACGGCGGGCGATCTGCTGGTCGAAGTGGCCTGGAGCGGCATTAGCTCCGGCACTGAAAAACTCCTCTGGTCTGGGAAGATGCCAGCCTTTCCCGGCATGGGTTATCCCCTTGTTCCTGGCTATGAATCCGTTGGTCGCGTGATCGATGCCGGCGCAGAAGCGCAATCGCGAATCGGTGAGTGGGTGTTTGTGCCGGGTGCCAATTGCTACACGCACGCTCGCGGCCTGTTTGGCGGCACGGCGCGCCGAGTCATCCTGCCGGCGGCTCGAGCGATGCCGGTTGACGAATCGCTGGGCGAAGCGGGCATTCTGATCGCGCTGGCCGCGACTGCCTATCACGCTATTGCCGGGGGTGCCGCACCCGAACTGATTGTTGGACATGGCATTTTGGGCCGATTGATCGCGCGAATCACGGTTGCCTGCGGGGCGCCGCCGCCGACGGTGTGGGAAACCGCCGCCGAACGCCGGATTGGCGATTTCGGCTATCGCGTGATCGATCCGTCAGAGGACGAGCGCAAGGATTACAAGACGATCTGCGATGCAAGCGGCGCGGGCAGCATCCTTGATTCGCTGATTTCACGGCTCGCCAAGGGCGGCGAGATTGTCCTCGCCGGTTTCTATGACAAGCTGACCTTCTCGTTTCCGCCGGCCTTTATGCGCGAAGCGCGGCTGCGGATTTCCACTGAATTCGTGATCGACGATCTGCGCGCCACCGCAAAGCTCGTTGATAGCGGTGCGCTCAGCCTTGGCGGGCTGGTGACGCATGTGCGCCCGGCTGGCGAGGCCACCGAAGCTTATCCTGCCGCTTTTGGCGATCCTGAATGCCTGAAAATGGTACTCGATTGGAGAAGTGAATGACGATGCTCGACCTAGGCGCGCTGCGCGACGAGGCGAACCAGGAGCCCGATCCGGTCCACACCGGTGAAGTGACCAAGGAAACGCAGATCATTGCCATTTACGGCAAAGGCGGTTCCGGCAAGTCCTTCGCGCTCGCTAATCTCAGCTACATGATGGCGCAGCAGGGCAAACGCGTGCTGCTGATCGGTTGTGATCCCAAGAGCGATACGACCAGCCTGTTGTTCGGTGGCAAATCAACCCCGACGATCATCGAGACGAGCTCGGCCAAGAAGCTGGCGGGCGAAGAAATTGGCATTGAGGACGTCTGCTTCCAGCGCGACGGTGTGTTTGCGATGGAGCTGGGCGGGCCAGAAGTCGGTCGCGGTTGCGGCGGGCGTGGCATCATCCACGGGTTCGAGACGCTGGAAAAGCTCGGCTTCCACGAATGGGGCTTTGATTACGTCCTGCTCGATTTCCTGGGGGACGTTGTCTGCGGCGGCTTCGGCCTGCCGATCGCGCGCGACATGTGCCAGAAGGTGATCGTCGTCGCGTCAAACGACCTGCAGTCGCTCTATGTCGCCAACAATGTCTGCAAGGCGGTCGAATATTTCCGCAAGATGGGCGGCAATGTCGGCGTCGCCGGCATGATCCTCAACAAGGATGATGGCACTGGCGAGGCCAATGCCTTTGCCGAGGCGGTCGGCATTCCAGTGCTGACCGCGATCCCGGCCAACGAGGACATCCGCAAGAAGAGCGCGAACTATCAAATCATCGGCAAGCCCGGTGGCCAATGGGCGAGCCTGTTTGAAGAACTGGCGATCAACGTGGCGGAAGCGCCGCCGCTGCGCCCGACGCCGCTCGATCAGGATGGCTTGCTCAACCTGTTCAGCGCCGATGTGACGGGCGCCGATTTCACGCTGAAGCCCGCCAGCCAGGCCGATATGCGCGGTGTCGACTTCGTCGTGAAGCCCTCCCTCGAAGTCGTTTACGACGCGGTTTGACAGTGGATCTGGAAAACCCCTCCCGCGAGACTGATCGCATCGACCTTAGCGCTGCTGAAGCGCAGGGTGCCGGTTGCCATGCTGGCGCCGAGACGATGCATGAGGCCGCGTCAAAGGCCGGTAAGAGCGAGGTTTTGGAGCGCTATGCGGCGGATTATCCCAAGGGGCCGCATGATCAGCCGCAATCGATGTGCCCGGCGTTTGGGTCGCTTCGGGTTGGCCTTCGCATGCGCCGGACCGCCACTGTTCTCTCGGGTTCGGCCTGCTGCGTTTATGGGCTGACCTTTACGTCGCACTTTTATGGCGCGCGGCGGACCGTGGGTTATGTGCCGTTCAGTTCCGAAACGCTCGTCACGGGCAAGCTGTTCGAGGATATCCGCGAAGCGGTCCACGATCTCGCCGATCCGGCGCTGTACGACACGATCATCGTCACCAATCTCTGCGTGCCGACGGCCTCTGGCGTACCGCTGCAATTGCTGCCTGATCAGATCAACGGTGTGCGGGTGATCGGCATTGACGTGCCCGGTTTCGGCGTGCCGACGCATGCTGAGGCAAAGGATGTGCTGGCAGGCGCGATGCTCTCTTATGCGCGCAAGGAAGCCGAGCTTGGCCCGGTTGCCGCGCCTAAACAACGGCCTGATCGCCCGACAGTAACGTTGTTGGGAGAGATGTTCCCGGCCGACCCGCCCGGCATCGGTATCATGCTTGAACCGCTGGGCTTGGCCGCTGGCCCGGTCGTCCCCACGCGTGAATGGCGCGAGCTCTATTCGGCGCTGGATTGCGCTGTGGTTGCGGCGATTCATCCTTTCTATACCGCCAGCGTGCGCGAGTTTGAGGCGGCGGGACGCAGTGTTGTCGGTTCGGCTCCGGTCGGGCGCGACGGTACTGCGGCCTGGCTGGACGCAATTGGTGCCGCCTGTGGCATTGCGCAGGACAAGATCGACGCATCGAAGAACAAGTTCCTGCCCGCCATCGCCGGGGCGCTTGCCGCCAAGCCGATCAAGGGGCGGATTACGGTGTCGGGCTATGAAGGGTCCGAGCTGCTGGTCGCCCGGCTGTTGATCGAAAGCGGTGCCGAGGTGCCCTATGTCGGCACCGCAGCGCCGCGCACGCGCTGGTCGGATCCGGACCGGGAATGGCTGGAAGCGCATGGCTGTCGAGTCCAGTATCGCGCAAGCCTGGAACAGGATATTGCGGCGATTGGGGAATATGGCCCCGATCTGGCGATTGGCACCACGCCGGTGGTGCAGCATGCCAAGCAGAAATCGATCCCATCGCTCTATTTCACCAATCTGATCTCAGCGCGCCCGTTGATGGGGCCGGCCGGGGCAGGGAGCCTGGCGATGGTCGTCAATGCCGCGCTCGCCAATCAGAGCCGGATGGACAAGATGACCGCCTTTTTTGACGGCGTTGGCACTGGGCATACCGCGGGCATCTGGGAAAACACGCCTGAGGATCGCCCCGAGTTCAAAGCGAAATACGCCGCCAAGCGGATCGCGATGGCCAAGGCCGAGGAGCATATCGGCACATGATGGGCCTCAACTCAATCCTCCCCGGGACGGGGAGGTGGCGCGAAGCGTCGGAGGGGGTTTTCCTCTTCGCGCAACGCTTGCGGCCCGCCCCCTCCACCATGCTGCGCATGGTCCCCCTCCCCGTAAACGGGGAGGAATTATGACGCTCGTTCTCGATCATGACCGCGCCGGCGGCTATTGGGGGGCGGTCTACGCCTTCACTGCGATCAAGGGATTGCAGGTCATCATTGATGGCCCCGTCGGCTGCGAAAATCTGCCGGTTACCTCAGTGCTGCATTATACTGACGGCCTGCCGCCGCACGAATTGCCGATCGTTGTCACAGGACTTGGCGAGCAGGAACTTGGCCGCGACGGTACCGAAGGCGCGATGAAGCGGGCGTGGAAGACGCTTGATCCTGATCTGCCCGCTGTGGTGGTGACGGGGTCAATCGCCGAGATGATCGGCGGTGGCGTTACGCCGGAAGGCACCAATATTCAGCGCTTCCTGCCGCGCACGATCGATGAGGATCAGTGGCAATCGGGCGACCGCGCGCTGACCTGGCTCTGGACGCAGTTCGGGCCGAAGAAGGTGCCGACGCTGAAGGAATTGCGGGAGGGCGAAAAGCCCCGCGTCAATATCATCGGGCCGATGTATGGCACGTTCAATATGCCGTCCGACCTTGCCGAAATCCGGCGACTGGTTGAGGGCATTGGCGCGCAGATCAACATGGTCTTCCCGCTCGGCAGTCACCTGGCTGACGTCAAGAAGCTCGCCAACGCCCATGTCAATGTTTGCATGTACCGCGAATTCGGGCGCGGGCTGTGTGAAGCGCTTGAGCGGCCCTATCTGCAGGCACCGATCGGGCTGGAAAGCACGACATTGTTCCTGCGCAAGCTCGGCGAGCTGACCGGGCTAGATCCCGAGCCGTTCATTGAGCGTGAGAAGCATACGACCATCAAACCCCTCTGGGATTTGTGGCGCTCGGTCACGCAGGATTTTTTCGCGACCGCGAGCTTCGCTGTTGTGGCGACGGAAACCTATGAACGCGGCATCCGTAATTTCCTTGAAAGCGACATGGGGCTACCGTGCAATTTCTCCTTTCGCCGGACGGCGGGGGTGAAGCCCGATAATGCCGCCGTGCTTGAGGCGATCCGGACGAATCCGCCGCTGATCATGTTCGGCAGCTATAACGAACGGATGTATCTGGCCGAAACGGGTGGGCGGAGCATTTACGTGCCCGTTTCCTTCCCAGGGGCCGCGATCCGGCGTCACACCGGCACACCCTATATGGGCTATTCGGGCGCGACTTACCTGATCCAGGAAGTCTGCAACGCACTGTTCGATGCGCTGTTCAATATCATTCCATTGGCTGGCCAGCTCGACCAGGTCGAAGCGACCCCGGCGCGGATGGAACGTGAGCTGATGTGGGAAGACGAGGCCAAGGCCGAGCTTGACGCGGTTGTCGAGCGTGAACCGGTACTGGTGCGTATTTCCGCTGCCAAACGCATTCGTGACGCTGCTGAGCGCGGCGCGCGACGGGCGGGCGAGAACAAGGTGAGCGCAGCGCGGCTGGCCGACGCGATTACCGAAAGCAGGGGCGGATGACGGCTCTGCACACCAATTTCCGCAGCATGCGGACAAACCAATCTTCGTGGTGCTTCGCGCTGCGTGGATGCCGTCGGGGGACGCGTGCCGCGCGCCTGATCTCGCCGGGTCGAACGAAGATGAAGGAACGAACGAAATGAGCGACGATAGAATGGGGCCGGGTACCTACCTGACGCCCGACGAAGCGAAAGAATTTCACAAGCTGTTCGTGGTCAGCATGGGGTTCTTCACCATTGTGGCCATCATTGCCCACTTCCTCGTTTGGCAGTGGCGGCCATGGTTCCCGGGCACGCCTGGCTATGATGCCAAGACCGCGCTCGTGGTTCCCGCCCAGGCGCCGATCCACTCGGCTAGCGTTTAATAAGGAGAATATGCCATGTGGAGAATGTGGGTAACTTTTGATCCGCGCAGGGTCCTGACGGCGCTGGCAGTGTTTCTGTTCACGCTTGCGATCCTGATTCATTTCATCCTGCTGAGCACCAATCGCTATAATTGGCTCGAAGCACCAAATCCGCCTGCAGCGACGGCCGCAGCGGCAGTGACCCCGGCACCGGCGGCGTCCTGACAAAACGTGCAGTGACAACTCGATTGTCACGAAGTTGACAGTTGAGGCGGACGTGACCTGATTGGCGTGCAAGCGCCCAGGTCCGTCCAGTCCTCAACACGATGAATTCATGCCATCCCGCCGAAGACCGACGGGTGAAGGAGCTGTTCCATGGCACTCTTGAGCTTTGAGCGGAAATATCGGGTGAGGGGGGGCACGCTGGTTGGCGGTGACCTGTTCGATTTCTGGATCGGCCCCTTTTATGTCGGTTTTTTCGGCGTCACGACGGCGTTTTTCGCCAGTCTCGGCACCGCGCTGATCCTATATGGCGCCTCACTGGGACCGACCTGGAACCCGTGGCTGATCAGCATTGCGCCGCCCGACATTAGTTATGGCCTTGGCTTCGCCCCATTAAAGGAGGGCGGCCTGTGGCAGATCATCACGATCTGCGCGATCGGGGCGTTTTGTTCCTGGGCGCTGCGCGAAGTGGAGATTTGTCGAAAGCTGGGCATGGGCTATCATGTGCCCATCGCTTTTGGCTTCGCCATTTTTGCCTATGTCAGCCTGGTGGTGATCCGGCCGTTCTTGCTGGGGGCATGGGGCTTCGGCTTCCCTTATGGCATTTTCAGCCATCTCGATTGGGTGTCGAACACCGGCTACCAATATCTGCACTTCCATTATAATCCGGCCCATATGATTGCGGTCAGCTTCTTCTTCACGACGACGCTGGCGCTGGCACTTCATGGTGGCCTGGTGCTCTCTGCGGTGAACCCGCAAAAGGGTGAAGATGTGAAGTCGCCCGAATATGAAGACGCCTTTTTCCGCGACACGATCGGTTACTCGGTCGGCACGCTCGGCATTCACCGTGTCGGCTTGTTCCTCGCGCTTTCGGCGGGCTTCTGGAGTGCTATCTGCATCATCATCAGTGGCCCGCTATGGACGCGCGGCTGGCCTGAATGGTGGACGTGGTGGCTCAATCTGCCGATCTGGGCTTGAGGGGAGCACACAACATGGCAACCTATCAGAATATCTTTAATCAGGTGCAGTTGCGCGGGCCGGCCGAAATGGGCCCGCCCACCAACGATCCCCACGAAATCCGCAGCAATACCGGCGGCTTCTTTTATTGGCTGGGCAAGATCGGCAATGCGCAGATCGGCCCCATTTATCTCGGCTGGCTCGGCACGCTCTCGCTGCTGTTTGGCCTGATCGCTTTCGAGATCATCGGTCTCAACATGTTGGCCTCGGTCGGCTGGAGTCCCATCCAGTTCGTCCGCCAGCTCTTCTGGCTGTCGCTTGAGCCGCCTGCACCCAAATATGGTTTCCAGCCAATGGTGCCGCTCGCTGAAGGGGGCTGGTTCATCATCACCGGCTTTTTCTTCAGCGCTTCGGTGCTGCTCTGGTGGGCACGGACCTATCGCCGGGCGCTCGCGCTTGGCATGGGCACCCATGTCTCCTGGGCGTTCCTCAGCGCGATCTGGCTGATGCTGGTGCTTGGTTTCATTCGGCCGATGCTGATGGGCAGCTGGTCCGAAGCGGTACCTTATGGGATCTTCCCGCATCTGGATTGGACCGCCGCCTTCTCGATCCGCTACGGCAACCTCTTTTACAACCCGTTCCACGCGCTCTCGATCGCCTTCCTTTATGGGTCGACGCTCCTGTTCGCGATGCACGGCGCGACCATCCTGGCCGTTGGTCGGTATGGCGGTGAGCGTGAAATTGAGCAAATCACCGATCGTGGTACTGCATCCGAACGCGCCGCCTTGTTCTGGCGCTGGACGATGGGGTTCAACGCCACGATGGAATCGATCCACCGCTGGGCCTGGTGGTTTGCAGTGCTGACAACGCTTACGGGCGGCATCGGCATTCTGCTGACGGGCACTGTCGTTGATAACTGGTATCTCTGGGCTCAGCAGCATGGTTATGCGCCTGCTTATCCCTCAACCGGTGTCGTCGATCCAGCAACTCTGCCGGGAGCACCGCAATGATCCGCGTCGCCACCATTACCAAAGCAGCTCTGGCTGGATCGCTCATGCTGGTGCTTACCGGTTGCGAGATCGGCCCCAAAAAGATCGAGCAAACGGGCTTTCGTGGCACTGGCGGTGATCAGATCACCGCTGTCAACCGGCTGGTCGACCAGCCGGTGCCCGCGCCACCCTATGAGACGCCAGATGATAGCGGGCCCCGCGCCGGTGAAACCTATCAGAACGTCAAGGTGCTGAACAATGTCAGCGCGGAACAGTTCAACCATCTGATGGCCGCGATCACCACTTGGATCGCACCACCGGAACAGGGCTGTAATTACTGCCATAATCCAGAAAACATGGCGTCGGACGAAGTCTATACCAAGGTTGTCGCCCGGCGGATGTTGCAGATGACGATCAACATCAACCAGAACTGGAAGCCGCACGTCAAGGAAACGGGCGTCACCTGCTATACTTGCCATAAGGGCAATGCCGTCCCCAAAAATGTCTGGGCAATGGCGGATGCACCGGCAGGTACGCCGATCCGGACGATGAGCAACAAGCATGGGCAGAACACGCCAGCAGCAACCGTTGCCTTTACGTCGCTGCCTTATGATCCGTTCACGACCTATCTTGGCGCCAAGAATAACATCCGCGTCCAGAGCGCCAGCGCGTTGCGCGGGCCGACCCCTGGGCCGTCGATTGCCAAGACCGAAAAGACTTATGCATTGATGATGCACATGTCTTCGGCGCTGAACGTCAATTGCACCTATTGTCATAACACAGACTCGTTCTCGAGCTGGGATAACAGTCGGCCGCAGCGTGTCGGCGCTTGGTATGGCATCCGGATGGTTGGCGAGATCAACAACAAGTATATTGCGTCACTTGCCTCGGTTTTCCCGGCCAACCGCAAGGGGCCTTATGGCGATGTCCTCAAGGCGAATTGCACAACCTGCCACCAGGGCCTCAACAAGCCGCTGGGTGGGGTGAGCATGGTGAAGGATTATCCGGCACTGATGGGGACAACCGCAGCGGCACCGGCAACGGCGGTGCCGTTGCCGGCGGCAACACCGACGGTTTCCGCACCGGTGACAGCGGCTGCCGACGGTAACGTCGCGGCACCAGCCTCTGGCCAATGATTGCTGGCCCCGCCCCCGGCAACGGGGCGGGGCAGCTTTCCGGCGCAAGGTGTTGCAGCGCCGAGGCCGCAGTTGAATTTCCTTGCGATTGCCCGTGTGGCAGGCGACGATCCCCTGATTAATTTCAGGGGATTTTTTATGCGTTCGATGCTCGCATTGCTGCTGATCACCACCGCTCTGCCAGCGACTTCAGCGATTGCGCAAGATGCCGCAGCCGTGCCTGCAGGTCCCAACCGTCTTTTCACCGGCGAAGACTTGTTTGCTCTTGAACAGGCAGCAGATCCGCAGATCAGCCCCGACGGCAGCGTAATCGCCTATGTGCGCCAAAGTGCCGATATCATGACCGATCGGTTGCGCTCGACGATCTGGCTGGTCGATGCCCGCACGGGGGCCCAATCGCCGCTGGTCGCTGGGCCAGGCAATCATAGCCGCCCGCGCTGGTCGCCCGATGGCCGTCGGCTTGCCTTTGTGTCAGCAGTGGACGGCAAGGCCCCGCAGTTGTTTGTGCGCTGGCTTGGTTCTGGTGAAACCGCGCGCATCACCGGCTTGCCGGATAGCCCAAGCGACCTTGCTTGGTCGCCCGCCGGGGATCGTATCGCCTTTGTCATGACCGTGCCCGGCGCGCCGGCCAAGCTCGGCAATGCCCCGGCCAAGCCCGAGGGCGCTGCCTGGGCCGAACCGCTGGAGGTGATCGACCGGGTCACCTACCGCGCTGATGGCGGCGGCAATATCAAGGCCGGTTATGATCATCTCTTCCTGGTCCCCGCCGATGGTGGCGCGCCACAGCAGCTCACCTTTGGCGCGGTGAATGACGCGGGCCCCCTTTCCTGGACGCCTGATGGCAAGCGCATCCTGTTTGGCGCGGTGCGATCGGCCGATTGGGAGCGCGAGCCGAACAATAGCGAGATCTACGCCGTGGATGTCGCCAGTGGTAGTGTGACGGCGCTTACGAGCCGCTATGGACCCGATTTCGCGCCGGTGGTCTCGCCGGATGGCCGGCAGATCGCCTGGCTTGGCTATGCCGACAAGCGGGCAAGCAATGCCAATGATGAGCTTTCGGTGATGTCGATCGACGGGACCGGCGCACGCACGCTGACCGCCGGGCTCGATCGCAGCATTGATGGGGCGGTTTGGGCCAAGGATAGCCGCTCGTTGATCATTTCCTATGACGATCATGGCGTCAAACAAGTGGCCAGGGTCAGCTTGGACGGGCGGGTGACGACGGTTGTGCGTGGGCTGGCGGGCGGCGGGCTTGACCGGCCCTATTCTGGCGGCAGCTTCTCTGTCTCCAATGGCGGACGGATTGCCTATAGCGGCGGCACAGCGGCGCATCCGGCGGATGTTTATGTCAGCAATGGCGGGGCGGGCACGCGGCTAACGGCGCTCAATGAAGCGATGCTGGCGCGCAAGACGCTGGCGCCGGTCCGTCAAATGAATTTGCGCGCGCCCGATGGCACCGCGATCGAGGCGTGGCTCGCGACTCCGCCCGGCTATGTTGAGGGGCGGCGCGTGCCGCTGATCCTGGAGATTCACGGCGGGCCGCACAGCGCCTATGGCCCCAGTTTCTCCACGGATGTCCAGCTGTACGCGGCGGGCGGCTATGCCGTGCTGTATGTCAATCCGCGCGGCAGCACCTCTTATGGTGCCGGCTTTGCTAACCTGATCGACAAGAAATATCCCGGCGGTGACTATGACGATTTGATCGCGGCGGTCGATGCCGCGATTGCGATGGGCGTGGCGGACCCCGACAATCTGTTCGTGACGGGTGGGTCAGGCGGGGGCGTGCTGACAGCATGGATCGTCGGCAAGACCGATCGCTTCAAAGCTGCAGCCACGCAAAAGCCGGTGATCAACTGGATCAGCGAGGCGCTGACGATGGACAATACCGGCTTCACCTCGCGCTATTGGTTCAGCAAGGAGCCGTGGGAAGACCCAATGGCCTATTGGAACAGATCACCTCTCAGCCTGGTCGGCAATGTCAAAACGCCGACGATGGTGGTGGTGGGCGCTGAGGACTATCGAACCCCGGTTAGCGAGTCGGAGCAATATTATGCCGCGTTGCAGATCCGCGGTGTGCCCACGGCGCTGGTGAAATTGCCTGGCGCAAGCCATGGCGGGTTTACCGCGCGACCGTCGCAATCGGCGGCAAAGGCGTCGGCGATCCTGGCGTGGTTCGAGAAATATCGGGTAAAGCCGAAGGCGAATTGAAACCGGCTTGCGGCCGGGTTTTTGTGCCTTCCGATCAAGCACAGGAGTTGCCATGAACAGGATCGTGCGGACCGCCGCCAGCTTGGTGGCCGGGTGTCTGGTCGCTGTGGTCATCGCTCAAACCGGGAATGCGGCTGCCCGCAGTTTTTGGCCTGACTATGCCGCTGCAGAGCCGACAAAGGCCTATAGCTTGGCCATGCTGGTGGCGAGATTGGCGGTTGGCGCGCTCTGCACGGCGGTGGCTGGCTGCGTCACGACAATCGTTGCCAGAGATGGGCGGGCGGCATGGCTGCTGGGCGGTATACTTCTGGCGATCTCCCTTCCAATCCATCTCTTAAGGGTCTGGGCGGATTATCCGGCTTGGTATCATATCGTGTATCTGGGCTATCTGGTGCCGATCGCTGGGCTGGCGGGATTGGCCATGCAGCGCCTCTCTCTGCGGCAGGTGCGACCGCAGCCGCGCGTCACCCATTGACTCGAATACCGGATCAGCCGGTCGCCCAGCGAAAGGCGCGGTTGATCTCTGCCGGGATGTTCGCGTCATAGCATTTGCCGTGCGACAGGATGATCCGTTTGGGCGCCCATGCCAGCATTTGCACCGCGGCAGCGCGCACGCGATCCCGATGGCGGCGTGCGGGAAGACGGATGTCGATTGAGGTCTTGCCGCCCGGGCCAATCGAGCCGCCGGCGCGCAGGATCAGGCGGGTGATCGGATTGACGACGCGATCGGCCTCAAAATTCTGCATCAGGTCAGTCACGATCACGGTCGACGTCGGCCGGTGGAAAAAGATCGTTTCGATAAAACCGCCAAGATCAACCTGAATCTGGTCGATCTCTTCAGCCCAGGCCGCAGGCGCGGCGTCACCCAATGCGTGGGCAGGGCTGGGTAGCGTCGTGAAGCGTGGTGGCAGATCAGGCGACAAATGGCATTCGGCACGCGGGTTGGCCGCCGCCCAGTCGGCAATATGGGTGTAATGGAAGCTGTTGGGGGCGACGATCCAGCGAATTTCGCCCAAAGCCGCCAGCTGTGCTGCAAGCGCGGCGCTGAAATCACATGGGGAGTGAAGCCACAACGCCCCACCGATGCGGATCACGGTCATCCGGGTGGGGCAGGGCAATGTCAGTCCTGCCAGCCGATACCCAACTTCAGGTCCGTCGACGATCCACAGATTTTCGTCGAGCCGTAGCGGCTGTGATTGTGGCTGATATGGTCGATAGCCGGGGCTGCTCATCGTTGCAGACCCCGGCCAGACGAAAGAATCAGGCCGCCATTGCCCGACGGGCCAGTTCGCATTTCGACCAGATTTCGGACAGCGCGTTGACGAGCCGGTCGATATCGCCATCGGTATGGACGGGCGAAGGCGTAATGCGCAGCCGCTCCGTGCCGACAGGTACGGTCGGATAGTTGATCGGCTGCACATAGATGCCGTGATGCTCCATCAGCCAGTCGCTGATCATCTTGCACTTGTGCGCATCGCCCACCATCACCGGGATGATATGGCTGGGGTTTTCCATTGTCGGAATGCCGATAGCGTCGAGCCGACGGCGAACCTGGGCGACGCGCTCCTGGTGGCGCTCGCGCTCGATCGAGCTGCGCTTCAGATGCTTGATGCTGGCACAGGCACCCGCGGCAATGGCGGGCGGCAGCGCGGTTGAGAAGATGAAACCGCTGGCAAAGCTGCGGACGTAATCGCACAGATTCTTCGACGCTGCGATATAGCCGCCCATCACGCCGAACGCCTTGCCCAACGTGCCCTCAATCACGTCGATCCGGTCCATCAGGCCTTCACGCTCGGCAATGCCGCCGCCGCGTGGGCCATAAAGGCCAACGGCATGGACTTCATCGATATAAGAAAGCGCGCCGTGCTTTTCGCAAACGTCGAGGATTTCCGCGATCGGGCCGATATCCCCGTCCATCGAATAGACGCTTTCGAAGGCGACAAGCTTGGGCCGACCGGGTTCGACCATGCTGAGCAGCCGGTCGAGATCGGCGGGGTCGCTATGCTTGAATCGGTGGCACTCGGCGCGGCTGTGGCGCATGCCCTCAATCATCGAGGCATGGTTGAGCGAATCGGAGAAGATTACGCAGTTCGGCAGTCGCGCGGCAAGCGTCGACAGCGCCGCCCAGTTCGACACATAGCCCGAGGTAAACAGCAACGCTGCTTCCTTGCCGTGCAGATCGGCGAGTTCGGCTTCGAGCAGCACGTGATGATGGTTGGTGCCGGAGATGTTGCGCGTGCCCCCTGCACCCGCGCCACAGCTGTCCAGCGTGTCGTGCATCGCGGCGAGCACAGCAGGGTGCTGGCCCATGCCGAGATAATCGTTCGAACACCAGACGGTGACTTCTTTCACGCCGTCTTCGGTATGATGTTTCGCGCGCGGGAAGGCCCCAGCCTTGCGCTCTAGCTCAGCGAAGGTCCGGTAGCGGCCATCGTCCTTGAGCGTATCGAGCTCGGCCTGGAAAAATGCCTCATAGTCCATCAAATACCCCTCCCCGAAATCCTAATCTATTATGGCGGCTTTTGCCGCACTTGGTGGCGCCGGCTTAGACGCTGAAGCCCAGCGCCACATCTTCGCATCGCGAACTGGCAGTACCAGGAAAATATGCTCTACCAACCCCAAAGCCGCAAGCCCCGCGAGCAACGTGGCGGTCACTGCCGGGCCACTCGCGGCTGGTGCTGCTTCAGCGCTTACCCAGGCCCAGATCGCTGTGGCGGCACAGCCGATCACAGAGATGGGATAGAGCGCGCTGATCGACTTTTTACCGAAATAGCTTTTGAGATAGGCCAGATGCGCTGGAAAAATCTCGTCGCTCAAATTCGGCACGCCAAAGAACAGGTTGAACTTGGCGCTGAGCCGCAGGCCAAAGAGCAAAGCGAAGGTGAGCGGTGCCGATTGGTTGGGCTGGCCCCAAGTGATCGCCACGAGCAGCAGCAGATTGGCGGCGATCGCGATTTCGTGATGAATCACAGTGTTGGTCGCTGCCTTGAAGCGGTCCCAGCCAACAAGGCCAGGGGGGCAGGGAGTCTTGAGCGGGCCGGCGACGAAGCCCATCAGGAAGCCCATTTCATGCCAGCCCCAGATCAGGATCGCCGCGGCAAAGCCAACATAGGCACCCGACCAGCTGGTATCACCGCTCTGCCACCACACCACCGCCATGGCGATCATCGCGACCAGCCCGGCGAGACGGTGGCTCGTCTTGAAGGTCGATTGCGGTCGGCTATCGAGCCACACCACGGCGCCCGTGCCAATGAACCACATCAACAATGCAAAAAAGAGCGGCGGGATGGTCACCAGGCGGGCACCAGCCGAACATTGGCGGGCAGTGCGTTCTTGTCGACTGGATGCAGATAAAGGCGGGCGAAGTTGACCCCAGCCGCGCCGACCAACCCGATTTTCTTGATCGCGCCGATGATCCCGCCCTGCGCTTTGGCATCGTCGATTGCCAAAGCAATCTTGCGCATCCGCTCAAGCCCGGCGCGGAAGGCAGGGCTGTCGGTTTGTAGCGTCATGGGGAAGACCTGCTTGGTAATTTCCGAGCAAACGCGGAAGACCTGGAAATCATAATCCTTGGGATCAATGCCCAGCGCCTTGTGGAATTGCGGGCGATTATGATCGCGAACATACATCGTCGTATAAACGGCGACCAGGAAGAAGCGGACCCACAGCTTGTTGAGACCGGTGAGCAGCTTGGGATCGTTGCGCATCAGCAGCGCAAAGGCCTCGCCATGGCGGAACTCGTCATTGCACCATTCTTCGAACCAATTGAAGATCGGGTGGAAGCGCAGTTCGGGATGGCGCGCGAGATGCCGGAAGATCGTGATATAACGCGCATAACCAATTTTTTCAGATAGATAGGTCGCGTAGAAAATGAACTTCGGGCGAAAATAGGTGTATTTTTTGGTCTTGGTCAGAAAGCCGAGATCGACGCCAATCCCGGCATCCTTCAGCGTATCATTGATGAAACCGGCGTGGCGGCTCTCATCGCGGCTCATCAGGCGAAAGAGCTGCTTGATATCGGGGTTTTTGGCGCGTTTCTGAATCTCGGCATAGAGGATGCAGCCGGAAAATTCTGCAGTCAGCGAGCTCACCAGGAAATCGATGAATTCTTCGCGCAGGCCATCGGGGAGGCTTTCGATCACCCCGTCAAACTGGCTGGTGCGCTTGAAATGCAGTTTGTTGGGATCAGCGACCATTTCGGCGATCAGCTTATCCCATTCGGCGCGAACCGGCGTGACGTCGATCTTGTCCATCGCCACGAAATCGGTGGTGTAAAAACGCGGGCTCAGCACCGTGTTTTCCTTGGCAATCGCCATCGTATCTGGCGCAGCCTTGATCGGTGTGACGGCGTTCATACGGTCCTCCGCGGCGTGAAGCTGACTTCATAAAGTTCGGTCATTTCAAAATGACCGGCGAATTTGGTCCAGAGCCGTTCGATCGCGGTGGCGCGCTCGACCGTCGCAATCCGGTCAAACGTCGCGCTTTGGCCGAACGGGATCATGATCGGATCGCCATGCACCAGCACCTTGTCGCCCGGATTGATTGCAACGCCGCCGTCAAGTTCGACATGCGCGTGAAAATGCTCGTGGCTGTTTTCAATTTCGATCCGGCACGGTGTGTCAAACCGTGTCCGCGAAAAGCTTATCACCGGGCAGTCTCCGGGCGGGTGAGCAGATCAAGGAACGTTGCACGGTTCGTCGATCCAAAGGAATTAAGCTCGATTGAACGCCCTGTAACGGTATCCGTCAATGATAATTCGCCGTCTTTCCACAGCGTGAGATCAAATGGCGGTGTGGAGGTAATGCCCTGCATGCGCCGCTCCCGCGCAAGGCCGCGCATCACGCCGCGAATGAAGCCGCTATTGGTGCCGGGTTCGAGCAACAATGCCGTGCCGCCAGTGGTGACATCCTCAATCACCACCGCACCATCGGCGCGATCGGAAAAGCGCAGCTGGCGGCTGGCGATGGGTGCCACTTTCTGTTCTGCGCGCATCAGCACGGGGGATGCCGCGGGCGGCAATTGCATGATTCGCGCGGCGCTAGTGATCGCGATCGACGAAACCACCAGAAAACCGGCCATGATCAGCGCGCCCTTGGGAACGTCAACATGATGGGAATGCGGGGCGGTGGTCATGCGGCGACTGCCTGTTCTTCTGCCTGGGCGCGACGCGCGGCGGCTTCAATGGGGACGACGCGACCGTCGGTCTGGATCGACAGGCAGGCGCGCGCGAGCAGCGTCGCAACGGCATCGACATCGGGCACAGCGCGCATCATTGGCTGCGGTTCAACATAATGCCAGGCGCGGGCATGAGGCCACAGTGCCGCATAGCCAAGCCGCTGTTCGCTGTTCAGCTTAATCGCCAGATCGCCGGTGCCGTTTGCGCGTTGGCGCAGATCGACATTACCGATAATCCCGAGCGGCAGATTGATGCACTTGGGGAGCGCAACGCCGAAGCGGAGCACAACGCGACGATCGGTGAGCGTATAGATCGTCGACCGTGCCACGGCCCAGGCGAGCAGGTGCAGCAGCGCCAGGCCAACGATCATCCCGCCGATGGTGATTGCAACGCCGGCCAGATCAGATGGGGCTTCAACCCCGCGCCACAGCGCTGCACCAAGGGCGAATACCGTCAGCGCAGCGAAATAGGCGGCAACCGTGCCGGTGTGAAAAGCCGTCCGGGCCAGCACGCGCCAATTGGGCGCGCCCTGCCAGATGATCGTCTCGCCCTTGGGGAGCAGGCCCGGCAGACCCGGAACCGGCTCCATTTCATATTCCGTCATCATATCAGGGGCTCCGAACGATCGGCGGTCGCATAGAGATAGCCGCCGCCGAAATAGGCCTGAACGCGCTCCTCTTCGTACAGGGTGATGACGCCAGTGCCTTCGATGGCCGGGGCATCGGCGAACTGGGCAGCGGTGATCGCTGTGGTGGTGACAGTCTGGCGGAAACGGCTGACCGAGGCGACCGTCATCGGCATCAGCACTTGGCGGGCACCGGTATCGACCTGGAGATAGCGGATCATGCGATCGGCCTTGTCGATCCAGATATCGCTGACCGTGCCTGCTTTTTTGCCATCATAAGCGACAACGGCATAACCGCGTGGGTCTGCATCCTTGCGTTCAAGGAAGAAGCCTTCGGCGGTGCTCAGCGGCACGATGCGGGCATGGCCTTCCCAATCGAGATCGGGGCGTTTGGCGCGCTCAGCAAAGGCTGCCGGGCCGACGCCATCGACCAGCGGGTTGCCGGTTGGCTCGATCGGGGCACCTGCGAACCAATCGGACTTGCGCGCGCCGGGCACCTGCACAGGCTCACGGCCCTTGGTGGGGGCGGTGACAGTGCCATGGCCGAAGGGCAGCTTGAAGCTCTTGGTCGGTGCGGTCAGGATCAACCCGCCTTCACCTTCAAGTCGGCCAGTCAGCTCATGCTCCAGGGGGTAGCCCTCGCGGCGATCCTCCCGGCGCAGATAGATGACCAACCCCAGGAAAAAGAGGAAAAAGGCGTTGAGAACGATCAGCGCCACGTCGATCCCTTGTGTGACTTGTAAGTGCATCAGAACTATCCTTCACATATCCGTCAAATGGGGAATTCGGTAAGGCCGAAGCGTGGTGCGGGCTTGGCTTCCCGACCACGAACCAGCGGCCCGAGTGCCACCAGAGTCGCCAACAACAACAAAATTTCAAAGCAATAGACAAACGCATAGCCCGTCGTCGGTGCTGCCAGCGTTGCACCAAGTTCGCGCGCCGTTGCCGCTGACGAGATCAGATCCCGCGCAAAAGCGCCGATCGCGATCGCGAGGCCACCACAGGTCGCCTGCACCGCGCCCCAGGCACCGAGCGCAAGGCCGCTATGTCCTTCATCGGAGATGCTCATGGCCGCAGTGAGGGTGCCGACCGAAAACAGTCCAGCACCAAAGCCGATGATCGTCGCGCCAATTGCCAGCAAGGCGGGCACACCCATCGGTCCAGCGAAAATAACGAACAGAAAGGCCCCGATACCGGCAGTCGCGCCGAAGCCGGCCAGCCGATGCGGCTCTCCCCCCTTGCTGAGCGCGCGGGCGGCAAGCGAAAAGCCAGTGAGCATCCCGAGCGCCCAAAGCGCGGTCAGCGACGTGGTCGCGCCCACGGACAGGCCCAGAATCTGGCCACCATAAGGCTCCAGCAGCACGTCCTGCATGCTGAACGCTGCCGAACCAAGGCCCACCGAGACCAGCAGCCGCATCGTCTTGGGGCGGGCAATGAAGATCTTCCAAACCTGCTTGAAGCTGGGCGCGTTGCCGCGCTCGGTCGTCGCCGCGCGGTTGCGCGCTTCCTGCTTCCACAGGGCGATGATGTTGAGCACCACCGTCAGCACCGACACCGTCGACACAATCTGGACCAGCCGGGTGGCGGAGAAATCCTTCAGCAACTGGCCAAAAACCAATGCACTGATCATCATGCCGAGCAGCAGCATCACGTAAAGCAACGCGACGACACGCGGCCGGGTTTCGTCGGTGGCGAGATCGGTGGCAAGCGCCAGGCCAGCGGTTTGCGTGGTGTGCATGCCGGCGCCGATGAACAGAAACGCCAATGCGGCCGCAATCTGGCCGCTGAACGCAGGGCCTTGGCCACCGCCCGACATGACAAGCAGCGCGAAAGGCAGAATCGCAAATCCGCCGAACTGCAGCAGCGTCCCGAACCAGATATAGGGTACCCGCTTCCAGCCGAGCAGCGAGCGGTGATTATCCGATTTATGGCCGATCAGCGCGCGCAGCGGCGCGAATAACAATGGCAGCGAGACCATCGCCGCAACGACCGACGCCGACATGCCAAGTTCGACGATCATCACCCGGTTGAGCGTACCCGTCAGCAGCACAGCGGCCATACCGACCGAGACCTGGAACAGCGACAGGCGCAGCAAGCGGCTGAGCGGCAATTCTTTGGTCGCCGCATCTGCAAAAGGCAGGAATTTGGTGCCCGCCTGCATCCAGAACTGAGTCGTGCGGCCAGCCTTCATGCCGTCAACACCTCCAGGGCATGGCTGGTATAAAATCCCCCTGAAACCTTGCGATCCCGGCCAAGTTCGGCGGTCGGCATTGCGTTTTTGATCAAGGTACGGATCAGCCGTTCACGGACCGGGATGATCGCAGGCGAGCGATCGCTGCTCGGGAACAGCCGGCCCATGCCGAGCGCGACCATCAGCAGCGGAGTCTGTGGCGCGAAGGTGAAGACTATCGATCCACTGGTGCGATCCGATAGGCTGCGCAGCACTTCGACGATGTCGAACGCTTTGTAGTGGATGAGCGAATCCATCGCGACGACATGGTCGAACCGACCCAGCGACGGATCGAGCATGTCGCCGACGCGCCAATCGATGTTGAGCTCCGCTGGCGCACGCTTGCGGGCGATCTCGACCAGGCTGCCAGCGACATCGATCGCGACGACTTCTGCGCCACGTTGCGCTGCTTCCACGGCCAGCGCACCGGTGCCGCAACCAGCATCGAGCAGTCGCTTGCCGGTCATGTCGGCGGGCAGCCACGACAGCAAGGTATCGCGCATTTCATTGCGACCGGCCCGCACGGTCGCGCGAACGCCGCTGACCGGCGCATCGCTGGTCAGCTGTTCCCAGGCCTTGCTCGCGGTCTTGTCGAAATAGGTTTCGAGCTTGCCGCGATAGTCAGAATAGGTCGCTGTCTGCGTCATTCGAACCCCAGAAATTCAAAAATATCGCGGTCCTTCATCGGCATCGCTTCAAGCGGATCGGTCCCGGCCCAAAGCTGGGCGGCGAGCCGCTTATATTCGAGGCAGGCTGCATCGACGGCGGGCGACGAGGGCATTTCGAACAAGGTGCACTTCTTCAGCCGCGAGCGACGAATCTCGTCGAGGTCTGGGAAATGCGCGAGGCGCTTCAGGCCCGTGGCCTCGTTGAAACGGTCGATCTCGTCGGTCGCGGCGGAACGATTGGCGATCACGCCGGCCATGCGGACGTCATAGTTTTTCGACTTCGCCTTGATGGCAGCAACAATGCGGTTCATCGCGAAAATGCTGTCGAAATCATTGGCGGCAACCACCACCGCGCGCTCGGCATGCTGCAAGGGGGCGGCGAAGCCACCGCACACTACGTCCCCCAGCACGTCGAAGATCACGACGTCGGTTTCTTCGAGCAGATGGTGCTGCTTGAGCAATTTCACCGTCTGGCCGACGACATAACCGCCGCAGCCGGTGCCGGCGGGCGGGCCGCCCGCTTCGACGCACATCACGCCGTTATAGCCCTCGAACATATAGTCTTCTGGGCGGAGTTCCTCGGCATGAAACTCGACGGTTTCGAGCACGTCGATCACCGTCGGCATCAGCTTTTTGGTGAGGGTAAAGGTGCTGTCATGCTTGGGGTCGCAGCCAATTTGCAGCACGCGCTTGCCGAGCAGCGAGAAGGCAGCGGACAGGTTCGACGAGGTCGTCGACTTACCGATGCCGCCCTTGCCATAAACCGCGAAGACCTTCGCATTGCCGATGCGGTCGGCGGGGTCCATGCGGACCTGGACGGAGCCTTCGCCGTCGGCGCCGCGAACTGGTGGGTCGAGAAGGGCCATGTGTTTGTTTCCTTAAGCCGCGACAGCCACGACACCCTCGAGACGATCCTCGAGTTCGTCGCTGGCGGCGTGGAGGGCTGCGAGCGTAGCTTCGTCTGGTGACCAGTAATTGCGTTCAACCGCCTCGATCAGGCGATTGGCGACACGCGCCGAGGCGCGCGGGTTGAGCGCGGCGATGCGCTCGCGCATTTCAGCGTCAAGCACATAGGTTTCGCTGATGCGTTGATAGACCCAAGGGTCGACCTCGCCCGTCGTTGCAGACCAGCCCATTGTCGTGGTGACATGGCCTTCGATCGTGCGGACGCCCTCATAGCCGTGCTTGAGCAGGCCTTCGGTCCAGACCGGGTTGAGGATCCGGGTGCGGGTTTCGAGCGCGACCTGTTCCTGGAGGCTGCGGACCTTGCCAGAGCCTTGCGTTTGGTCGCCGATATAGACGGGGGCGGTGGCACCACCCTTGGCACGGGTGACGGCACGGCTGATGCCGCCCAACGTATCGACATATTGGTCGATCGTGGTGATGCCGAGTTCGACGCTTTCGAGGTTCTGATAGGCGCAATCGACGGTCTTGAGCGCGGAGGCGAGGATTGCGGCCTGGCGGACGGGCACGCCCTTGACGCCGTACGCAAAGCCCTTTTGCCGCTCGAAACTGTCAGCGAGTTCATTGGGGTCGGTCCAGGCGCCGTCGTCGATCAGCAGATTGACGTTGGCACCATAAGCACCCTCGGCGTTCGAGAAGACGCGCAAGGCGGCGGTTTCGAGGTCGCAGCCATGTTCTGCCTGATGCGCGAGCGCGTGGCGACGGACAAAGTTCATCTCCTCGGGCTCGTCGGCCTGGGCGGCGAGCAACGCGGCTTCTGCCATCATGCGGGTTTGCAGCGGCAGGAGATCGCGGAACACGCCCGACAGGGTCACGATCACGTCGATGCGTGGGCGGCCGAGCTCTTCGAGCGGGATGAGTTCGGCCCCGGCGAGGCGGTTATAGCTGTCGAAGCGCGGGCGTGCGCCGATCAGCGCCAGCACCTGGGCGATCTGCGCGCCCTCGCTCTTCAGGTTGTCGGTGCCCCACAGCACCATGGCGACGGTTTCGGGTAGATGCCCTGAGTCCGCAACGCTGCGATCGACCAGCCGCTGGGCCTGTTCCGCACCGTCCTTGACTGCAAAGGCAGAGGGCAGGCGGAAGGGATCAAAGCCGTGGATGTTGCGCCCGGTCGGCAGGATTTCGGGCGCACGCAAGATGTCGCCGCCTGAGACCGGGTGGATATAGCTGCCGTTCAGCGCGCGGACGATGCCGTCAAGCTCATGGTTGGTCGCGAGCGCCTTGTCGAGCGCGGCCATGTCCTTGAGCAGCGGGGTGTCCGCCTTAAGCTTGCCGTCCACGAGCGCCTCGACCGTGTCGCGGCTGAGTGGCTGGTCGCGGCCTTCCGCCGAAGCAAGGATCATGTCGATCCGCTCTTCGCGGGTCGCGGCGAGGCCGGCGACATGGAGCCCTTGCGGGATAAGTTCGCGCTCAATTTCATAGAGCTTGGCGGCGAGCGTGGTGACGTCGCTGCCGTCAAGGTCGAGCGCCTCGGCCTGCACCGCGATCATTTCCGCGAGCGGTTCGGCTTGCTCGTCGCCGGGCTCCAGACTGCGCCAGCGATCAACCGATGCCTTCAGGTCGGCCAACCCCTTATAGACGCCCGAATTGGTGAGGGCAGGCGTCAGATAGCTGACCAGGGTCGCACCCGAACGCCGCTTGGCGAGCACACCTTCGGACGGGTTGTTGGCGGCGTAGAGATAGATGTTGGGCAGGTCGCCAATCAGGCGATCGGGCCAGCAATCGGCAGTGAGGCCGGTCTGTTTGCCGGGCATGAATTCAAGGCTGCCATGCGTGCCGAAATGCAGCACGGCATGCGCTTTGAAATCCTCGCGCAGCCAGCGATAGAAAGCGGCAAAGGCATGCGTCGGAGCAAAGCGGCCTTCGAACAGCAACCGCATTGGATCGCCCTCTATGCCGAGCGCGGGCTGGATGCCGATGAACACATTGCCGAACTGCGCGCCGAGGATCTGCACCGAGGTGCCATCCGACTGCAGCTTGCCGGGGGCGGGGCCCCAAGCGGCTTCGATTTCATTCAGCCAGGTTTCGCGGGCGACGATCGTATCGGCGCTGACCTTGGCATGGACATTGGCTTCGGTGCCATAGCGTGCCGCATTGCCGCCAAGGATCGCCTCGCGCAGATCATCGACAGTGGCGGGGATTTCAACGTCATAGCCTTCGGTTGCCAGCCGGGTGAGGGTGGCATGAAGCGATTCGAACACCGCCAGGAACTGCGCGGTGCCGGCAGCACCGGCATTAGGCGGGAAGTTGAACAGCACGATCGCGACTCGGCGATTGACCTCTGCCGAGCGGCGCAGTTCGATCATCTTGAGCACACGGCCGGCGAGTGCCTCGGCGCGTTCGCCGCAGCTTTCCATCTGGCGGACGGCGCCCGTTGCCGGGAAGGTGCAGCCACGCTGGCATCCGGTGCAGGCGGTGTCGGTCCCGTCCGAGCGGCCGCCGAACACCATCGGCTGCGTGCCGCCGTCAAGCTCGGGGATCGCGATCATCATCGTCGATTCGAGTGGGAGCAGGCCCTGGCGGTTGGCACCCCAGGCTTGCAGCGTCTGGAACTCGACCGGATGTGCGGCAATGTAAGGGCGATCGAGCTTGGTCAGGATCGCTTCTGCCGCAGCGGTGTCGTTATAGGCAGGCCCGCCGACCAGGCTGAACCCGGTCAGGTTGATAACGGCATCGACGGTAGACTTGCCGTCTTTCATGAAGAGTTGTTCGATTGCCGGGCGACCATCGAGCCCACCGGCGAAGGCGGGGATCACATCGAGCCCGCGTGCTTCGAGCGCGGCGATCACGCCGTCATAATGCGCGGCGTCCTTGGCAAGAACATAGGAGCGCAGCATCAGCACACCGACGGTGCCCTTGGTGCCGCGACGGCGCGGCAGATCGGACAGCTTGGCCGACATCCGCGCGGGAATAGCTGGATGATAGATGCCAACTTCGGGATAGTCGCGCGGGGCCGCCGCCTTCATCTTGCCGCGTAGACCAGCCCGCTCACCAGCGGCATAGCGGTCGATCAGCGCGCGGATGAGATCGACGATATTGTCGTCGCTGCCCGCCAGCCAATATTGCAGCGTCAGGAAATAGGCGCGCACATCCTGCGCGGTGCCGGGAACGAACTTCAGCAGCTTGGGCAGGCGGCGCAGCATTGCCATCTGGCCCTTGCCGGATGATGCGCCCGGCTTACCGGTGCCGCGCAGCTTCTTGATCATTGCAAGCGCGCCAGTGGCGGGCTTGTCCATGCTGTAATCGCCCATCCGCGTCAGCTTGACGATGTCAGCGGCGGACATCAGCCCGACAATAGCATCACAGCTATCGCGCCGAGCCTGCAGCGCGGGGAGGACGGCGCGGATATGGTCTTCCAGGAACAGCATCGTCACCAGGATGATGTCACCCTGGGCGATATCGGCACGGGCGGCATCGAGTGCGCCGGCCTTTTCTTCCCAATCGGCGGCCGCGTGAAAGTGGATGGTGACGCCCGGATTGGCTCGTTCGAATTGCTGTTGTGCGCGTTGAAATGCCCCCGACAGGTGATTGTCGAGCGTGATCACCACAACGCGAACCGGCGTGATCTGGGCGGGGGCATTAGCGCGCATAATGAGCCTTCGCGTCATAGAGCGTGTCGATCGTAATGGCGGCTAGGCCGTGCTCGGTGGCATAGCGCTCGGTATTGCGGCGTGCCTTGCCGCGGACGAAAAATGGAATTTTCATCAATTCCTTTTCGGCCTCAGCGCTCCAGCCGCGCGCCGCGATGACTTCAGGTTCGGCGACAGGCGGAAGCGACGCCTGATCCTCGATTTCAGGTGCGCTTTGCTCTGCCTTCGGCGCGGCACTGCCATGACCCAAATGACTGGCACCCGCGCTGTCGCTGAATTCGAAATCGTCGCGGAACATCGTCAGCAGATGTTCCTCCAGCCCCATCACCAACGGATGGACCCAGGTGTCGAACAGCACATTTGCGCCTTCGAACCCCATTTGTGGGGAGTAGCGCGCTGGGAAATCCTGGACATGGACGGGGGCCGAGATGACCGCGCAGGGGATGCGCAGCCGCTTGGCAATGTGGCGCTCCATCTGCGTGCCGAGGACGAGTTCGGGCTGGAGCGCGGCGATCGCGTCCTCGACCTCCAGATAATCGTCGGTGATCAGCGGCTCGACGCCATAAAGCTTGGCGGCATCGCGCAGGTCGCGCGCGAATTCGCGATTGTAGCAGCCCAGGCCGACGACCTCGAAGCCAAGTTCGTCGCGCGCCACGCGGGCGGCGGCGATGGCATGACTCGCATCACCGAAAATGAAGACGCGCTTGGCAGTGAGATAGGTCGAATCGACCGAGCGGCTCCACCAGGGCATGTTTGATTTGTCTAGCGCCAAGGCGGGATCGACGCCCGCGAGCGCCGCGACTTCGTTGACAAAATCGCGAGTCGCACCGTGACCGATCGGAATCGTGCGGACGGTCTTTTGTCCAAAGGTCTTTTCCAGCCAGCGCACCGCCGTGTCGGCGATTTCCGGGTAGAGCAGGATGTTGAAATCAGCCGCACCAATCCGCTTGATGTCGGCTGGGCTGGCGCCGAGCGGGGCGACCAGATTGATGTCGATCCCCATCGATGTGAGCAGGCGCGTGATCTCGATAATGTCGTCGCGGTGGCGGAACCCCAGTGCGGTGGGGCCGAGCAGGTTGACGCTTGGGCGGCGGCCTTCGCGCGGGGCGGGGCGGACATCCTTGTCGGCGATCGCGCGGACCAACTGGTAAAAGGTTTCAGCGGCGCCCCAGTTTTCCTTGCGCTGATAGCTGGGCAATTCGAGCGCGACGACGGGGATCGGCAGGCGCATCGCATCGGCCAGCCCTGCGGGATCGTCCTGAATCAGCTCGGCAGTGCACGACGCGCCGACTAACATTGCCTGCGGCTGGTAGCGCTCGAACGCGTCGCGCGCGGCCGACTGGAAAAGCTCGGCGGTGTCTTTGCCCAGATCGCGTGCCTGGAAGGTGGTGTAGGTAACCGGCGGGCGGTGATTGCGCCGTTCAATCATCGTGAACAGCAGATCGGCGTAGGTATCGCCCTGCGGCGCGTGCAGGACGTAATGCACGCCCTTCATCGCAGTCGCGATCCGCATTGCCCCGACATGGGGCGGTCCTTCATAGGTCCAGACGGTCAGCTGCATCGCGTCAGACCTTCAACACATCGCGCCGCCGCAGCGGGCGCGCAAAAAGTTCGGCAAGATCGCCAGCCTGGTCGAAGCCGTGGATCGGCGAAAAGACGAGTTCGATCGCCCATTTCGTCGTCAGTCCTTCGGCTTCGAGCGGGTTGGCGAGGCCAAGGCCGCAAACGGTGATGTCTGGCTTTGCGGCGCGGACGCGGTCGAGCTGCTTATCGACGTCTTGGCCTTCACTGATCACGGTTGCGGACGGCAGCAGCGCCAGATCCTGGGCCAGATGGCGGCGGTGGAGATAGGGTGTGCCAACTTCGATCGGCACCATGCCCAGTTCCTGGCTCAGGAAGCGCGCCAGCGGCACTTCAAGCTGCGAGTCGGGCATGAAGAAGATGCTCTTGCCTTCGAGCTTCGCGCGGCAATGTTCGATCGCGCGTTTGGCGCGCTCGCGACCGGGGGCGATCACCCGGTGGAATTCCATTTCATCGACGCCGAAGGCGACGGCGGCAGCGTGCAACCAGCTCGTCGTGCCTTCGGCGCCGAAGGGGAACATGGCATCGAGTCGCACCGCGCCGCGATCTTCGAGCGCGCGGGCGGTTTCACCCAGGAACGGTTGGGCAAGCAGATAGCGCGTATTGGGGCCGACGGGCGGCAGATGAACGGACTGGCGCGCGGGCAGCGAGCGCACCGTCTTGATCCCCAATTCCTTGAAGATACGCAGAAACTGGTCTTCGACAACATCGGGCAGCGCGCCGACGATCATCAATTCCTGCGGTGCATCGGCGGGCAGGGTGGGGAGTTCAGGGACCAGCGCGGCGAGGCAGGCGTCTTCGCCTTCGGTAAAAGTCGTTTCGATGCCGCTGCCCGAATAATTCAGGATGCGGACATTCGGCGCATGTTTGCCCTGCAGGCGCTGCGCGGCGCGCGACAGATCAAGCTTGATCACTTCCGACGGGCAGGAGCCAACCAGAAACAGCATCTTGATATCCGGCCGGCGCGTCAGCAACCGATCAACGACTCGGTCGAGCTCTTCGTTGCAGTCAGCCATGCCGGCGAGATCACGCTCTTCGATTATCGCTGTACCAAAACGGGGTTCAGCGAAAACCATCACGCCTGCCGCCGATTGCAGCAGATGCGCGCAGGTGCGGCTGCCGACGACAAGGAAGAACGCATCCTGCACCTTGCGGTGGAGCCAGATGATTCCGGTTAGCCCGCAGAAAACCTCGCGCTGGCCCCGTTCACGCAACACCGGCGCGCAATCCAGACCATTGGCAAGACCATTGGCCGATGCGGCGGGGCGCGGTGGGGTCAGCACAACGGTCATGCGGCCAATTTCTGCTGTGTGGGCAGCGAATCGGATGATGGCGCGGTCGATTGGGCAGCGTCATGAGTCGCCGCCTGCGCCTCTGCCTGCGATTGTAGTCTTGCTGCGCGCAGTTTCAGAATGAACTGGGTCGCGTTGACCACGTAAGTTGCATAGGCAGCAAGCGCGAGGATCATCCGATCCCGTTCGCTGCCCAGGCCCCCGATCAACATCACCAGATAGGCAGTGTGCAATGCAAGCACCAGGAAGCTGAACACATCTTCCCAGAAAAAGGCGTCTGCGAACAGCCACTTATCATAAACCACCTTTTCCCAAATCGAGCCAGTGATCATGATCGTGTAGAGCGCCATCGTCTTCACCACGATCGAGATAGTCGCGGCAAAGGCCCCGTCGCCGGTCTGCAAATACCGCACCACCAGCACCAGGCTGATGAGGAAGATAAGGAATTGAACGGGGGCAAGGATGCCCTGAATCAGCGTCCAGACAGATTGATCACGGCGAATGCGCTGTTCAGGCGTATAAAGTGGCATGGGCGCCATGGGGTGCAGCGACCGCCGAAAATTCTCGAACTGATGGTCGTACTGGGGGGTGTTCACCCGCATCGCTCCCCGGCGTTTGTCATCTGCCTCATTGGGGAGAGACTAAGGCAGCCCCCGTCAAAGTGTCAACACAAACTGACGTCCAAAAATTTTGACAGATGCTGCGCTGCGGCGTAGCTAGGCTGTTGTCAGACATCCCGAAACGGCATAGCTTATGATTCGCTGGGCTAAGAATAATCATAATGCCCCGCGTGCAAATCTGTCGTTTGCGCTCGATTTGGCGGGGAGCATTGGGGAATGGCTTCATTACTGGAATTTGGGGCCCAGCTTGCCTCAGTCTATCGCAAAAAATCCCCGATGCGAGACCCCAGTGCGCAGCCCGTTCAGCCGCCAAAACACGCCACGATCATGCACGATGGCGCTTCCCTTTCCAAGCTTGTCGAACGCGAAATCATCCCCCGACTGGTGGCGTCATATCCAGTGACAAGCACGCAGGCGACGCTGGGTGATTCTGACCAAATTACGGCCGAAGAAGTCGATGGCTTTGCCCCATTGTCGCTCCATGTCGAAGCTGATGCGTTGCTGGAATATGTTGAAGCGATCCTCCGTCGCGGCGTTGGCATTGATTCCATTCTTGTCGATCTGCTCGCCCCGGCGGCGCGGCGGCTCGGCGAATATTGGGAAGATGATCGCTGCGATTTCGTCGATGTCACGATGGGGCTGTGGCGGCTGCAGGAAATCGTCCATGAACTCGGTGCCCGGTTGCCGGTCGAACGCCAAGCGGGGCCAGGCCGTCGGGCTTTGTTCGCGTCCTTGGTTGGGGATCAACACAGCTTCGGCACGGTCGTGATCGAAGAGCTTTTCTGTCGTGAGGGCTGGCTGACGGACCGGATGGCTGAGGCGTCCACCCCTGATCTGCTTGAGCGTGTGGCCTGTGAGTGGTTTGACCTGATCGGATTGACGATCACATGTGACTGCCATATTGCGTCATTGCCTTCGATTATTGCTGCGTTGCGAAACGTGTCAAGAAACCCTCGTCTGTGCGTGATGGTTGGTGGCCGGATTTTCGCTGAAGATCCGGCACTCGCTATCCGGCTTGGTGCCAATGGTACGGCACCGGATGCGAAAGTTGCGGTCAAGGTCGCTGCTGAGCTGGTCGACGCGCTGATGACCGAGGCGGCGAACTAATAGTTTTTTCTACCCTTTCATGAGCGCAAGGAGTGCGGCGGCTCGTCGATGAACAAGCATCTCGCCCCTCCCAGGCCGCGCCCCTTTTCGCTACCCGATCAGATACCGGGCGCGCTGCCCGCCAACGTCGCTGCCGCCTTGCTCGGCTCCGTGGGCGATGTTGCCTTTGTGATTGATTCTGCCGGCATCGTCCTGGACGTGGCGATTGCCGAAACCGATCTATTGAACGCGGGCCTGGCCGATTGGGTCGGCAAGCCCTGGGCCGACAGTGTCACGACCGATAGCAAGACCAAGGTCTCCGATATGCTTGTCGCCGCGGCGGCGGGCGAGCCCGGTCGTTGGCGGCAGATCAACCATGCCTGCCCCGAAGGCGATCTGCCCGTGCGCTATATGATCGTCGGCCTGGGACGGGGTGGGCAGGTGATCGCGATCGGCCGTGACATGCGCGCCGCTGCAACGATGCAGCAGCGATTGTTGCAGACCCAGCAATCGCTTGAGCGTGATTATGTGCGGTTGCGTCAGGCGGAGACGCGCTATCGCTTGTTGTTTGATATGGCAGCCGAGCCCGTGCTGATCGTTGATGCGACGACCCGGCGGATCCGCGAAGCCAATCCGGCGGCGCATCGTTTGTTCGGCAGCAAGGAAGGCGCGCTAAGCGATCAGCTGGTCAGCGGACTGGTCGATCCCACAGACCGCGAAGCATTTGTCGCGCATCTTGGCGCGGCAGAAGCGGCCGATGACATCGCCCCGGTCGCGCTGCGGCTGAAAAATCAGGCGATCGACGCGAGTTTTTCCGCACGGTTGTTCCGTCAGGCGCGGACCGCTGTGCTGCTCGTTCGGATTACGGCCATCGATGCGCCGACCGAGGGGCATCAGCATGATGGCCAGCTTGTCGATGTAATCGAGCGGATGCCCGATGCCTTTGTACTGGTCGATCGCAATCTGGGCGTGATGACGGCCAATGCCGCTTTTGTCGAACTCACCGAAATGGCGTCGATGGATCGGCTGCGCGGCCTGAAGCTTGGCGATTGGCTTGGTCGGCCGGGGATCGACCTTGACCTGATCGTCGGCCAGCTGCGCGAGCATGGCGCGGTGCGTAATGTCGCGGCGGTGTTCCGGGGCGCAGCGGGCAACCAGGAAGAGGTGGAGGTGTCGGCAGTTGCGGCGCCGCTTGGCGATAGCGAATGCTATGGCTTTGCGATCCGCAATGTCGGTCGCCGCCTGCCTGAAACGCCAGCCAGTAACCAGCAATTGCCCCGCTCGGTTGAACAATTGACCGAATTGGTCGGGCGCATGTCGCTGAAGGATATCGTGCGTGAATCGACCGATCTGATCGAGCGGCTCTGTATTGAGGCGGCGCTCGCCTATACGTCTGACAATCGGGCGTCGGCGGCGGAAATTCTGGGGGTTAGCCGTCAGAGTCTGTATTCCAAATTGCACCGGCACGGGCTGGGCAATCTGGTCTCTGACAACAACTGAAAATCCCCTGCTAACCGGGCGACAAAAGTGACAATTTGGTTTGACACTCTGTAGTGTCAATCATAGCTTGCCGCGATGTCCACCCCTGCCATATTGAGTGCCAAGACTCGGCCACCGGCCCCCCGCGATGTGCTCGAACTGCTCAAGCCGATCACGTGGTTTCCGCCAATGTGGGCATTTATGTGCGGCTGCATTTCCTCCGGGGAATCGCTGGCTGATCGCTGGCCCTTCGTCATCATCGGTATTTTGCTGACTGGCCCGCTGGTGTGCGGCAACAGCCAGGCGATCAACGATTGGTTCGATCGGCATGTCGATGCGATCAACCAGCCCGAACGCCCGATCCCGTCGGGCAGGATCGCTGGCCAATGGGGTCTATGGATCGCGATTGGCGGCACGATATTGTCACTCGCGGTGTCGTTGGCGGCGGGCCAATGGGTATTCTACGCAACCTGCCTCGGCGTCGCCTGTGCCTGGGCCTATAGCGCGCCGCCGATGCGGCTGAAGATGAGCGGGATCTGGGGGCCGGGGGTCGTCGGGCTGACCTATGAAGGGCTGACCTGGTTTACCGGCGCGGCGGTGATGGCCGGCACCTTGCCGAGCACGCAAATCCTGATCGTGCTGACGCTGTATAGTCTGGGCGCGCACGGCATCATGACGCTTAACGATTTCAAGGCGGTGGAGGGCGATCGCAAGATGGGGGTCCGCTCCCTGCCGGCGATGCTGGGTGTTGATCGCGCGGCGCAGATTGCGTGCGTTGTCATGGCGCTGCCGCAGGCGGTGGTCGTGGTGTTGCTGATGCAATGGGGGCATGGCCTGGCCGCACTGATCGTCAGCGTATTGCTGCTTGCGCAGCTCTCGCTGATGCCGCGGCTGCTCTATGACCCGCTCAAATATACCCCCTGGTATAACGCGACCGGCACCAGCCTGTATGTGTTTGGGATGCTTGCAACCGCCTTTGGGCTTGGGGGAGCGGTGGGTTTATGAGCGCGAAGTTGCTGGGATGGCCGGGCATCATCCGGCTAGGGCTGGTGCAGAGTGCCATTGGCGCCATGGTGATGCTGGTGACCTCGCTGCTCAACCGCGTGATGGTGGTCGAATATGCCCTGCCAGCGGCGCTGCCGGCTGGCCTCGTCGCCTGGCATTATGCCGTGCAATTGTCCCGCCCGGCCTGGGGGCATGGTTCCGATCAGGGGCGGCGGCGGACGCCGTGGATCCTTTTTGGCATGGCCTTGCTCGCGCTTGGCGCATTGGTAGCGGTCGATTCGCTGCCAGCGATCGCGGCGGGCGGCGTTTTTGGTTATGTTTTGGCGATCATTGGTTTCAGCATGATCGGCGCTGGTGTTGGTGCGGCGGGTACGTCGCTGCTTGCCCTGCTGGCCAGCCAGGTCGCCCCGGCGCGGCGCGCGGCGGCGGCATCGATTACCTGGATTATGATGGTGTTCGGCATTGTTGTGACGGCCAATGTCGCTGGCGCGCTGATCGATCCCTTTTCCCTGCCGCGTCTGGCAATGGTGGCCAGCGGGGTCGCGCTGGCGGCGTTTGTCCTATCGTGGTTGGCGCTGCTCGGGATCGAGCAGCCCCGCGCGGCAATGCCCGCTGAAGAGAGCAGCGATGCGCCGGCGATCAGTTTCGGGGCGGCGCTGCGAGAGATGTTGGCGGAAACCGATGCCCGCCAGTTCACGATCTTCGTTTTCCTCTCGATGCTCGCTTATTCGATGCAGGACATGATCCTGGAGCCGTTTGCCGGCCTGTTGTTCAATTTCACGCCCGGCCAATCGACACAGCTTTCCGGCACGCAGCATAGTGGCGTGCTGTTCGGCATGATTCTGGTCGGCGTGCTGGGCAGCGCCTTTGGCGGCGGCACCCCGGCAAGCCTGCGACGCTGGATCATTGGTGGTTGTTTGGGGTCAGCATTGGCCTTGCTCGGGCTGGCAATGGCGGCGCAGGTCGGCGCCAGCTGGCCGCTCAAGGCAAACATCATGCTGCTCGGCTTTGCCAATGGCGTGTTCGCGGTGGCCGCGATTGGCGCCATGATGGGGCTTGCTGGTGCCCGGGGCCCGGCGCGTGCTGGTATTCGCATGGGCGTATGGGGGGCGGCGCAGGCCGTTGCCTTTGGTTCTGGCGGGTTGATTGGCGCGGTCGGTGTTGATCTTGGCCGTGCGTTGACGGGCGATACGCCGAATGCCTTCCTTGTCGTGTTTGCAAGCGAGGCGGGATTATTTGTGATTGCGGCGTGGCTGGCATTGGGTGTCACCCGCACGCGCACGCCAATCGATATTTCCATGCAGCAGGAGGCGATCGCATGAACAACCGATCATCCGTCGATTTCGATGTCGTTGTGGTGGGCGGAGGTCCGTCGGGATCGGTGGCCGCCACTGACCTGGCCCGTGCCGGGCGACATGTCTTGCTGCTCGATCGAGCGGGCCGGATCAAACCCTGTGGCGGCGCAATTCCGCCCCGGTTGATCAAGGATTTCGAGATTCCTGACCATCTGCTGGTCGCCAAGGCCACATCGGCCCGGATGATCGCGCCATCAGCCAAGCAGGTTGATATGCCGGTTGGCGACGGCTTTGTCGGCATGGTCGATCGCGACGTGTTTGACGAATGGCTGCGCGCGCGTGCTGCACTGACGGGTGCCGAACGCCGGACCGGCAATTTCGAGCGGGTCGATCGCGACCCGGATGGCTGCGCGGTGATTGTCTATACTGAGCGCCGTGGTGGTGAGGAACAGCGGGTCCGCACTCGCAGCGTGATTGGCGCAGACGGCGCACGTTCTGCCGTGGCCCGGCAGGAATTGCGCGGTGCCGAGCGTGTACCATGCGTTTTTGCCTATCATGAGATTGTGAAATCCCCGCCTGCCAGCAGCGAGTTCGATCCGTCGCGCTGCGACGTAATCTATCAGGGAAAATTCTCGCCTGATTTCTATGCCTGGGTATTTCCGCATGGCGAAACGTCGAGCATCGGCGTTGGCAGCGCACATAAGGGCTATGAACTGCGCGATGCGATCACCCGGTTGCGGGCGGATAACGGCATGGCGGACTGCGAGACGATCCGCCGCGAAGGGGCGCCGATCCCGCTCAAGCCGCTCAAGCGCTGGGACAATGGCCGCGACGTGCTGGTCGCCGGCGACGCCGCCGGGGTGGTGGCACCGGCTTCTGGCGAGGGGATTTATTACGCCATGGCCGCCGGTCGTTTCGCGGCGGAAGCGATTGAGGCTTATCTCGACACCGGCAAGGCGTCGGCCCTGAAACAGGCGCGCAAGAAGTTCATGCGTGCGCATGGCAAGGTGTTCCTGGTGCTGGGGATCATGCAGCATTTCTGGTACCGCAACGACAAGCGCCGCGAGCGTTTCGTCAAAATTTGCGAGGACAAGGATGTGCAGGAGCTGACCTGGCAGGCCTATATGAACAAGGAACTCGTTCGCAAAAAGCCAATGGCCCATTTCAAGATATTCATGAAGGATATGGGGCATTTGTTGGGATCGACGGCGTGAAACGATGAGCCGCGCCTGGGTATTCCCGGTCCTCACTGCCGCCCTGGCGACGGGCATTGTCGCGGTAATGGGATCGACGATCACGGTGACCGGGCCGTGGTATGATCAGCTTATCCAGCCGCGTTGGGCGCCGCCCGATCGTGCCTATGCGATTGCCTGGACGATCATCTACGCAATCAATGTTGTCGCGCTCGTTACTGGTTGGCATGCGATGCGGACCCGACGTGAGGCGGAAACCTTCATCGCGCTGTGGGCGACCAATGGCTTTCTCAACATCTTGTGGAGCTTGTTGTTCTTTCGGCTGCAACGCCCCGATTGGTCAGTCATCGAGGTGATCTTTCTGTGGCTCTCGGTCGGGTCGCTGATCGTCTATGGCTGGCGGCGATCGATGACGGCGTCAATCGTGCTGGTCCCCTATTTGTTGTGGGTGACCTTTGCGGGCTACCTCAACATGGCGGTGGTCCGGCTGAACGGCCCATTTCCTTGACCGAAGGCGCAATGGCGGCGTTGTTTGCCAATGGGCTTGCTGCAGATATCATTTTGGTCGTGATCGCCGGTGAAGCGATTTGGTTGCGCTTGCTACGACGTTGGGTGTTGCTCGCAATTCTGTGTCGGCTCATGCCCGGCATTTTGATGATGGTGGCGTTACGGGCCGCGCTGACGGGCCAGAGCTGGCAATGGATCGCGCTTCCACTGACATTGTCCTTCCCGTTTCATCTCGCCGATCTTCACTTTGGGCCTGGACGACGGGCAAAAAAATAGGCGGGCCCGTTAGCAGGCCCGCCTATAATCGTTGGTAGGCGTTTTACTTTTGCGCCGAGAGATAAGCGATCACATCCGCGCGTTTCTGCGCATCGGGCAGGCCGGGATAGGTCATCTTGGTGCCAGGCACGATCCGCTGCGGCTTTTCCAGATATTGGAACAGCTTTTCAGGCGACCAGGTGATGCCGCTATTCTTGTTCGCCGTTGAATAGGTATAGTTGGCAATAGTGCCCGCGGTGCGGCCAACGACGGCGTGCAGCGACGGCCCGATCTTGTTCACGCCCGCTTCAACCGCATGGCAAATCTTGCAGGCAGCAAAGGTTGCTTCGCCCTTCGCGGCATCGCCGGTGAAGGACGCGAACTTGGTGCCGTCCACGGTATCAACATTGTCGACCGCCGGTGCAGCGGCAGCGGCCGGAGCGGGGGCAGCGGCTGGGGCTGCTTCGGGTGCGGCGGTCGTTGCTTCAGCGGCTGGTGCTTCGGCTGTTTCGGTGGTTGGCTTGGACGAGCATGCCGCCAGCGCCAACGCGGAGATGGCAACGCCAAGGGCGATTTTGCCAGCGCGATTCATAGAGTTCGAGTCCATCAATTCCTGCTCCTGTATCGAGTGCCGGGATGGCCCGGCCAGCCCGACAGTCCGCGAATCAAGGTCGCTTATGCCAAGGGGTGATTACACGGAAAATCATACGTGTAACATTGCCATTGTGTGACTTTTGACGAAGGGCAAGGCCAACCGGGACCAAATCCCGTATCAATCGTTGTGCCCGAATGAAAAAAATTTGGTTCATCAGCAATGCGAGCTCAGGATCAGCCAGTCCGGATAAAGTGGCGGCGCTGGTCGAGCTGTTTGCGGGCAAGGGCTGGCATCTGATCGGGCACAGCCATTTCCCTCATGATATGCTGCCCGATGCTGCAACGCTGGATGCCGCTGGGGTTGATACCGTCATTCTGTATGCCGGTGACGGCACGATCAACGCGGCGATTGGGGCGCTGCGGGGCTGGAACGGTGCCTTTTTGATGCTGCCTGGCGGCACGATGAACTTGCTGGTCAAGGCGCTGCACGGCGATGGCGATCCGGCGGCGATTGTCGCTGCAAGCATGACGCAGAGCATATTGGTGGCGCTGCCCTTCGTCGCGGGCGGCGAATATCGGGCCTATGTCGCGCTGATCGTCGGGCCTGCGACAAGTTGGTTCCGCGCGCGCGAGCAGGTCCGCGCCGGGAGAATTGGCGGGCTGGGGCGGGCGATCGGCCATGCCTGGGCGCGCACCTTTGGGCGCGGCATACGGCTCGGCGGGGCGTATGGGCTGCCAGCAGGCGCGCAGGCTGTGCTGATTTCGCCCAAGGGCGCGCAATTGCGGCTGGCGGCAGTTGATGCGCGCGACTGGCGTTCGATTGCGGTGCTCGGCTGGGACTGGCTAACCGGCGACTGGCTGGCCGCCGCCGCCGTGACGGAGAGTGTTGCACCGACGGTCTCGATTGAGGGGGACAGACCCGTGCAGGCACTGTTTGACGGTGAGCCACAGCTGCTGTCACCAGGCGTGCAGATCAGCGCTGGCCAAACGCGGGCGCAGTTCATCTGCACCAAAATGCCCGCATGATCAGGCTGTTTCATGTCAGTGACATTCACTTCGGCGCTGAAGACAGCGCGGCGCTGGCCTGGTTTGCCGATTGCGTGCACCGCGAGCAGCCCGATGCGGTCATCGTCACCGGCGACGTGACGATGCGCGCCCGCGCCCGCGAATTTGCGGCCGCCGGGGCGTGGTTGAGCGGGCTAGGCTGCCCGGTGACGGTTGAGGTCGGCAATCACGATTTGCCCTATTTCAACCCCCTTGCCCGTGCCTTTCGGCCCTATGCGCGCCATGATCGGCTGGCGCGGATGATTGATAGGCCGCTGGCCATTGCTGGCATCCATATTGTGCCGCTGCGGACGACAGCGCGTTTCCAGTGGCGGCTGAATTGGTCAAAGGGGAGGGTTAGCCAAGAGCAGCTATCGCGCGCGCTGGCCCGGATCGAAAGCGCGCCTGCAGGGGCGACGATATTGGTTGTCGCCCACCATCCGCTGATGGAGATGGGGACCCAGGGCACGGCGCGCACGCGGGGTGGCGCAGCGGCGCTGACGGCGCTGGCAACGGCGGGCGCGCAGGCGGTGCTAACGGGCCATGTCCATGATGCTTTCGATGTCGCTTATCCCGTATTGCACCGGACTGTGCGGCTGATCGGGGCGGGGACATTGTCTGAGCGCGTTCGCGATAGCCGGCCCTCTTTCAACGCCCTAAGGATCGACTCCGGTCAGTTGGATGTCAGCGTGCGGGAGATGGCGTAGCGGGCAATCGTCGTGCAGCGGATGGTTCAGCGCAACCAGCGGCGCATCTGCGGGAAGCGCGCCGCACCGGTCGATGCCGCCACCTGCGCATTGGCGGCCATGCCGAACCATTCGAGCATCGGCACCCCGAAATACTGACCGTTGCCGAAATTCTCGGCAATGCTGCTGCCGCCGCCGCGATAGCCATCATCGTGGAAGACAATCGCCGGATCGATATCAATCGCGCGGAGCGCCGCATAGGACCAGGCGATCGCCGCCATTTCCTCCGCCGGATCGCCCGACACCTGTTCGAGCGTCGGGCGGATCGCCGGGTCAGTCACGGCAATATGGCCCGCTTCATGGAGCAGGTCGCCGGGGTGCGTCAGCCGGTCGGGATCATAAACAATACCACCGTCGCGCACGGTGAGCCCGGGCATGAAGCTGTCCTCAGCGACGGGCCCGATGCGCACGGCGATGCCAATGCTTTCGATAAAGCCGATCAGGCGCTGAGTTAGAGAATCGTTCACGGCAATGACGTTAGTCGATTGCGGCGCAACGAAAAAGGGCGGCCCGGCTTCCGGACCGCCCTTTCGCGTAACGAAGGTCTTGAAAAATTACCGCTTCGAGAACTGGAAGCTGCGGCGGGCCTTGGCCTTGCCGTACTTCTTGCGCTCGACCGTGCGGCTGTCGCGGGTCAGGAAGCCTGCTGCCTTTACCGGCGCGCGCAGGATCGGCTCATACTTGGTCAGCGCCTGGCTGATGCCATGCTTGACCGCGCCGGCCTGGCCCGAAAGGCCGCCGCCCTTGACCGTGCAGATCACGTCATATTGGCCGGTCCGCTCGGCAACGCCGAAGGGCTGGTTGATGACGAGACGCAGCGTCGGACGGGCGAAATAGACTTCCTGGTCGCGACCGTTGATAACGATCTTGCCCGAACCCGGCTTGATCCAGACGCGCGCGACCGCATCCTTGCGGCGACCGGTCGCATAAGCGCGGCCCTGCTTGTCGATGATCTGCTCGCGCAGTGGCATCGGCTCTGGCTTGGGGCCGGAATTGTTGACGGGCAGGGCATCGCCCATGGCGGCGTCGCGTGGCGCCTGCGGCGCACCGCCGGCAAGCGAACCCAGATCGGAAAGCGACTGACGATTATCGGACATTAGTTGCCCACCTTATTCTTGCGGTTCATGCTCGCGATGTCGAGAACCTGCGGGTTCTGGGCTTCGTGCGGATGATTGGGGCCAGCGAAAACGCGCAGGTTGCGCATCTGGTCACGACCCAGCGGGCCGCGCGGGATCATGCGTTCGATCGCCTTTTCCAGCACGCGCTCCGGAAAGCGGCCTTCGAGCACCTTGCCCGCTGCCACGCCCTTGATGCCGCCGGCATAGCCGGTGTGCTTGTAATAGATCTTGTCCTTAAGCTTCTTGCCGGTGAACCGGATCTTGTCCGCGTTGATGACGATGACATTGTCACCGCAATCGACATGCGGGGTGAAGCTCGGCTTGTGCTTGCCGCGCAGGACATTGGCGATGATCGTCGCCGCGCGACCG